>JAIRPB010000230.1 GCA_031257305.1 Azoarcus sp. | reverse complement strand
TGACGCGCCATGCGTTGCCGAGGCAGAGGTCGCCTGTGGCTTTTTCTGTGCTTAGGCGGATGCGGACCGGGCAGGTGTCGGGCTTGCGGAAGGGGGTGAGCAGGGCGGTGAGGCGGTTGATGGCGGTGTGGGCCGTGCCGTTTAGCGTCTCAAGGTTCAGTTGCAGGCGCAGGCCCCGCGCGAAGCGGGCGCGGGTTTCTGAAAAGCTGGCTAGGCGCTCGGCGACGATGCGCAGGCCGCCGGAGAATTCGTCGTCGGTGACTTTGGCTTCGACGACTAGCGGCTCGTCGACGGCGATTTTGTCGCGGTAGGCGTCCAGCGTTTCGCTGTAGACGGTGATTTCCCGTGGCTGGGTGCCGTCGTCAATCTGGACGAAGGCCATTTTGCCCCGGGCGGCCATTTTGGTGCGCACGTCCATCACGATGCCGACGAGCGTGACCGGGTCGCGTGAGGCGGTGAGCTTGTCGAGCGGCTGGCGGACGAAGCGACGGGCTTCGGCTTTGAAGGCGTTGAAGGGGTGGCCGGAGAGGAAAAAGCCGATGGCGAGTTTTTCTTCTTTTAGCCGCTCGCGTTCCGGCCAAGGGCGGGTGGCGACAAATTCGATGGCCGCGCCCGCCGCTTCGGGCTGTGCGTCGAATAGGCCGCCCTGCATGGCGTGGGCGGCCGCTTGTTCGGCGGCTTCCATCGCTAGGGCGACGGAAGCCAGCAGCTGCGCGCGGTCGCGGCGGGCGTGGCCGGGGAGCGCGTCCATTGCGCCGGCGCGGATGAGGCTTTCGATAGCCCGTTTGCTGACATGCTGGCGGTCGATGCGGTTGCAGAAATCGAATAAGTCATGGAAGGGGCCGTCTTTTTTGCGGGCGGAAATGAGCGCCTGCACGGCGGGTTCGCCCACGCCTTTGACCGCGCCTAGCCCGTAGCGGAGGGTTTTGCGGTCGACGGGCACGAAGCGGTAGTCGGACTCGTTGATGTCGGGCGGCAGGACGGTGAGGCCGTTTTCGAGGGCGTCCTCAAAAAAGATTTTGATGGCGTCGGTATTGTCGAGGTCAGAGGAGAGCGTGGCGGCCATGAAAGCGGCGCAGTGGTGCGCTTTGAGCCAAGCGGTGTGGTACGTGACAACAGCATAGGCGGCGGTGTGGGATTTGTTGAAGCCGTATTCCGCAAACTTGGTCATCAAGTCGAAAAGCCGTTCAGCCAGTTTTGGGTCGTAGCCGCTTTTTTTGGCGCCTTCGGCGATGATGCTGCGGTGTTTGGCCATTTCTTCGGGCTTTTTCTTGCCCATTGCCCGCCGCAGCATATCGGCGCCGCCTAGGGTGTAGCCGCCGATAATTTGCGATATCTGCATCACCTGTTCTTGATACACGATGACGCCGTAGGTGGGTTCTAGGCATGCTTTCAGGTCGGGGTGGAAGTAGTCGATGGTCTGCTGGCCTTTTTTGCGCAGGATGAAATCGTCAACCATGCCGGAGCCGAGCGGTCCCGGACGGTAGAGCGCCAGCACGGCGATGATGTCCTCAAAGCGGTCGGGCGCGAGTTTTTTCAGGAGCTTTTTCATGCCATCCGATTCAACTTGGAAGATGGCCGTGGTGTTGGCGTCTTTTAAGATTTGATAGGCGGCAGGGTCATCAAACGCGAGGGCCGCCAGATTGGGGCGGCTACCTTCTAGGCGTTCTACATAGTTGAGCGCGAGTTCAATAATGGTGAGGTTGCGTAGCCCTAAAAAGTCGAACTTCACCAGCCCCACGGCTTCCACATCGTCTTTGTCGAATTGCGACACGGGCACGGCATCCACGCCGTCGGCCATGTAGAGCGGGCAAAAATCAGTGAGCTTGCCCGGCGCGATGAGGACGCCGCCTGCATGCATGCCCACGTTGCGCGTGAGGCCCTCTAAGGGCTGGGCGAGGCTCCAGAGTTTTTGGACGGCCTCGCCGTCGTTGCTATCCCGCATCATTTCGGCAATCTGCGGTTCCATTTCGCGCGCGCGGGCCAGCGAGACGGGCTTGGGGCCTTCAAGCGGGATGAGTTTAGAGAGGCGGTCGCACAAGCCATAGGGCATATCGAGCACCCGCCCCACGTCGCGTATCACGGCACGGGAGGCCATTGTGCCGAACGTGGCAATCTGGCTCACGGCATCTTTGCCGTAGCGTTCCCGCACGTATTCGATGACGCGGTAGCGGTTGTCTTGGCAAAAATCGATGTCGAAGTCGGGCATGGAAACCCGCTCTGGGTTAAGGAAACGCTCAAACAGCAGCGCGTAGGCGAGCGGGTCAAGGTCAGTGATAGAGAGGCTGTAAGCCACAAGGGAACCCGCGCCCGAACCCCGGCCGGGCCCCACCGGTACGCCGTTGTTTTTGGCCCACCGAATAAAATCCGCCACGATAAGAAAGTAGCCGGGGAAACCCATTTGGATAATGGTGTTGATTTCAATTTGGAGCCGTTCTTCGTAACGGGGACGCTCGCGTTGCCGTGCTTGCTCATCTGGGTAAAGCTGCATGAGCCGCGCTTCTAGCCCTTGCCACGCTTCCCGCGCCAGGAAGTCGTCTAGGCTCATGTCCTGCGGAATAGGAAAGAGCGGCAGAAAATTTTTGCCAAGCTGTACGTCAAGCGAACAGCGGCGGGCGATTTCGACGGTGTTTTCCAGTGCTTCGGGAATGTCCGCGAAAAGCTGGCACATTTCTTCTTGCCGCTTAAAGTATTGGCCGTGGGTAAATTCGCGCGGGCGGCGCTTGTCAGCCAGCACGTAGCCTTCGGCAATACACACCCGCGCCTCGTGCGCTTCAAAATCCTCGCGGCGCAGAAACTGCACAGGATGCGTGGCAACAACGGGCAGCCCTAGCCGCCCCGCCAGCGCCGTAGCCTGCTGGACATAAGCCTCCGTCCCCGGATGCTCTGCCCGCTGTAATTCAATGTAATACGCATCAGGAAAAATCTGTTCCCACTCGCGCGCCAGCTGTTCCGCCAGTGCCTCGTGGCCGTTAGCAAGCGCGTGCCCAACGTCGCCCGCCATTGCGCCAGAGAGACAGAGCAAGTTATTTGCCGCGCCATTTTTAAGCCATTCCCGCCGTATCAGTGCCTTGCCCCGCGCTTTGTTGTCCATCCAAGCGCGGGTTAATAGCTCGCTCAATTGCCTAAAACCCTCGCGGCTCTTGCAAATCAGCAGGACGCGGTAGGGTTTGTCGCGGTCCGTTTCGTTCTCAATCCACACATCCGCCCCAATAATGGGCTTCAGCCCCCGGCTCCGGGCGCCTTTGTAGAACTTGACCATGCCAAAGAGGTTGCCGAGGTCAGAAATGCCTAGCGCGGGCATCCCGTCTTGCGCGGCAGTATCAAGCGCCGCGTCAATCTGTACGATGCCGTCAGTGATTGAGTATTCGGTGTGTAGCCGTAGGTGGACGAAGCGGGGGGCAGGGGTGCTCATTGGGGAGAAACAGGGGGATAGGAGAATCGGTAAAGATAGCACAGCCAACCCTCATTTCAGCCCGGCTCGCCCTGCGTGTGCGCGTATGTCATAAAAAACGAACCGCGAAGGGACGCGAATACACTCGAAACATAACGCCCCTCTCCTCTGGGAGAGGAGCGACGCCGCAAGGCGTCTAAATGTAGGGCAAGCAGGATGCTTGCCCCAACGGGGTTGCGGTAGGTTTTGTGTAGGGATGGGTTTCAAACCCGCCCTGCTTAAAAAATCCCCGGGCTTAAATCACATCCCAGTTGCGGGACCAAGGGCGGGTTTGAAACCCGCCCCTACGGTTTCGTCATTGCGAGCCACAAGGCGGCGTGGCAATCCAGAAGCCGCGATGGGTTGCTTCGCTGCGCTCGCAGTGACAGGCGTTCTGTGATGGCTTGACGGCGGGGCGGTATCTACAAGCCAGAGCCGTGGAATAGTCCCCGTACCTGCCTTACCCAAATCCAGCCCCGTCATTGCGAGAAGCGAAGCGACGAAGCAATCCAGAATGGCCGGAATAGTAGCGGCATGGGTTGCTTCGCTACGCTCGCAATGACGGACGTGTGGGTGGATGGGCAGAATGACGCCGAGCGTAGGGCGGGTTTCAAACCCGCCCTGCTTAAAAAATCCACGGGCTTAAATTACATCCCGGATGCGGGACCAAGGGCGGGTTTGAAACCCGTCCCGCTGTTTATATTTACGCGCTGTACGCTCATTTCCCGAATATGGGAGGCTATTTATGCCGCTAATGCCGCAGCATCTTGGTTGTTTTGCGCAATGGCCGCGAAACCGTCTGCTTCTTTTTGGAATATGTCTACGAGCAGCGGGTCGAAATGAGTCCCGCTGCCTTCAATGATGGTGCGTGACGCTTCTGCAATATTGAAAGGCGGTTTGTAGGTACGCCGGGAAACGAGCGCGTCGTAGACGTCGACGATGCTCATTAGCCGCCCTTCTAATGGGATGTTTTTGCCTTGTAAGCCTAGCGGATAGCCTGTTCCGTCCCATTTTTCGTGATGGGTGGCGATGAATACTTTGGCATAGTTTAGAAAATCGTATTGGGTGACGCTCTGCTCAATTCTTTCGATGATGCGGATGCCGGTTTTGACATGCGTTTTCATAATCTCGAATTCTTCTGGCGTTAACTTTCCCGGCTTTTTCAAAATAGCATCGTTAATGGCAATTTTGCCGACATCGTGTAGTAGCGAGGAGGACAGCAAAAGCTCCTGATTCCAAGCAGAAACTTCTTTTTGATAAAGACGTTCCCGGGTGAGGCCGTCAATGAGCAGGCGCAGATATTCACGTGTACGGTTGCTGTGCCCGCCCGTGATGGTGTCCCGGAATTCAACCAAATCGGCTACGGTGCAGAGAATGACGTTTTGCAAGCAGAGGATATGTTCTAGATGTTGCTGAACTAAGCCTTGCAAATTGCTGTTGTGCAAAGCCAGTTCATTTCTTTGTGAGGAGAGGAGCAGGTGGGTTTCGATGCGTTTTCTTAAAAGCGGGGCGGAAAAAGGTTTGTAGACATAGTCGATTGCGCCAAGGCTTAATCCTTTTAGCTCGCTGCCTTCGTCTGTTTTGGCGGTAATGAAAATAACCGGTATTTGGGCTAGGCGCTCATTGGCTTGGAGACGCCGCATTGCCTCGTAGCCCCCCATTTCTGGCATTTCTATGTCAAGCAAAATCATATCTGGGATGATATGTTCCAAAACCTCAAATAGCTTAATTGCCGAGGAGAGGGGATAGACTTCGTAACGTTCTTTAAGAACCTCTTTTCCCATTGTAAGGTTGGATATGTCATCGTCTACTAAGATGATTCGTGCTCGCCTTGCAAGTGTTTTGTTTTCCATTTTCATGTTGCTTTATCCTATTGTTTCTGGCCTTGCCAGTTCTTCGGCGATACGCCGCAGTTCGGTTGTCTGGACTTGTTCTCTCAGCCAGACGATGAGTGCTTGCCGGTTTTTGTAGCGGAAGGCTTCTAATTCAGTCATTGCCGCGTCGACGCCGTCCATGTCATAGGCAGTACAAGCGGCGCCTAACCGGGCAAGCGTGATAGGGTCGGGCGCGTCTCTCAGCGGTTTTTCCATTCCATTGGCGCATTTTGAGAACAATTTTGATAAATCCGCTAATAGCTGTTCTACCGCATCAATACAATCGGCATTGTATTCTGAAATAAAATCGGCATTGCCCCTTCGGGCGGCCGTTTCCAGTTCTGCTGCTTTTTGCCCAATTTTTACTGCGCCAATGCCTAGGCTGGCGCCTTTGATGGCGTGAATGGCAATGATGTAGTTATCTATTTCGGTATCAGAAGGCGCACGTGTTTTTTCAAGCAGGTCGGGCATTTGCCGGACATATGTTTCTAGTACGTGCCAATAGGCCAATACGTTGCCGGAAAGCCGGCTTAGGGCGTGTTTAATGTTTAGGCTGGGGATGTTTGCGTTTTGCAAAAGCGATTCTTTTAATTGTTTGTTGCTGTCATCTGCTATTTTTGGCGATTTGGCTTGTTTATTTTTTGTGGCGCGGCCTGCATTTTTCCGTGCTTTGTCTTGTACAAACTGCCGGATAATTGAGTCTAGCCGCAACATATCAATAGGTTTGGCAAGAAAGGCTTGGAAACCACTTTCTAAAAAACGTTGCTCGTTGCCGGTAATAACGTTAGCAGTGAGCGCGATAATAGGAACCTTTTTTGCGTATTCTGTATCTATAGCGCGGATTCGGCGTAATGCTTCGACTCCGTCCAAGCCCGGCATCATGTGGTCCATAAAAATAATGTCATACCGTACCTGCATTGCCCGCACTAACTCAATTGCTTGTTGTCCGCTGGATACGCAATCAACCTGCATTTCATAAGGTAATAGCATCCCTACGGCTACATCGAGGTTGCTGGGTACGTCGTCAACCACCAGCGCGCGCGCGAAGTCTAAGCAGGGATAGTTCATCTGTAAGTATTCGGGCTTGCTTGGGCTGTTGTATTGGAATTGCTGTATTTCCCGTGCTAATTCCGAGCCAATGGGCGATTCGTCGACGAAACCCTGCTGGAAACGCACGAAGAAAGTCGAACCTTTGCCGTATTCGCTATTAACTGTTAACTCGCCTCCCATGAGTTTTGCCAAATTCAAAGCAATGGGCAGGCCTAAGCCTGTTCCTTCGATATGGCGGGTAGAACTGGTGCCTGCTTGGTTGTATTCGGTAAAAATCTTGTCCAGATTTCTTTGGTGGATGCCAATGCCGGTATCCCGGACGGAGGAAATTAACCAAAGCGAGTCGGAATTCTCCTCACGCTCCCACGAAAGATTCCATTCCACTTCGCCGGATTCTGTGTATTTGAAAGCGTTGGAGAGAAGGTTGTTGAATATTTGCCGTACCCGCAAATCATCACCGCGCAGGTATTTGGGCAAAGTTTCGTCCACCTTTATTTTGAATGAAATGGGTTTGCTGCCCCGGCGGACAATATTGATGACGGCAATATCGTTAATGAGGCTGGGCGTCTCATAGATGACGGGCGATAGCACGAAGTGCCCCGATTCAATTTTGGCGATGTCCAGCAAGTCGTTGGCTAATGCAAGTAAGAGAGTGCCCGCGTCGTGGACTTTCTCGATGTTTTTATATTCGGGCGTATCGTGTTCTTTCTGCCCGGTTAGCGCCAGTTTGGATAGGCCGATGATGGCATTGAGCGGTGTGCGCATTTCATGGCTCATGCGCGCTAGGAAATGGCTTTTGGCCTCGGATGCCGCCGTGCTGGTTTCCATTTGTTCCGCCAGTTTCCGGGTACGCTCAATCACTTGTAGGCGCAAACGCTCGCCTTCGCGGTGCCGTTGTATCAAGAGCAAGGCCATTAGCGCGATGGTCAACAACAAGAGTCCGCATGTCACCCACAGAAAAATAGTCCGCTTCTGTGCGTCCTCGCCTTGGAAATCAAAAATGGAATATTCCCACCGCCGGATAATGGCTTGCGTATCGATGAGCGCCTGTGCCTTGCTGATAATGCCGCGTAATTCGGGCTGTCCTTTGCCAAAACCAAAACCGGTATAAAGTGGCGCTTCAAAAACCAAATTGATTTTGAAATTGGTTTGTCTTATGAAATTCGTAAAATAAGAAAAATGAAATTGGCTGAACATCATTAAATCAACATCATTATTTTCAATTGCTTTGAATTCATCATATTGTGAGCTATATTGTATTGTTTTGGTATGGCTAGGGAACCATTGCTGAAAAATATCAGCGAAGGCGCTATCTTGTAAAAGCCCAACTTTGTGCTGGAGCACTTCGTCATGGCGAAGACTTTTTAAGCTATTTCTTGAAATAAGTGCGTAATGGTCTTCCAGATAAGGTTGGTCCGCCAGCAAAAAATCTTGTCGCCTGAGGTCGGTGTAAGCAACATCCAATAGCATGGGTACATCGTGGTCACCGCTTTTTAGCATTTTTAGTAGGAGCGGCCAGTTATCTTTGGCAAATTCAACAGGACGGAAGGATAATCCGGTTATTTCACTAATTTCATTAAGAATGTCAAAAGCCACACCTTTCCACGATTCTTCGCTTTCACTGTAAAATTCGATTGGATAATTTGTTGGGCTTGCGCCAATAGGAATGGGGATGTTAGTACGGATATGTTTTTCATAGTATTTGAGTTCATTCTCGTCTAAACTATCTATAAATACTTTATGGAAGAAGCGTAATTCACCCCGGCGGTATTCATCATGAATATAAGGTAGTGCGTTGCTGGAAAAAATTCTGTTGAAAGCGATGATAATTGGCGCGAGTTCCGGTTTGCTAGTGATGAGGTGTACGCGTTTGTGAAGCAGGGGCTGGAAGAGCATGATGGTAATATTTGGCCTTCCTAGAAACGTATTAACTACCGTGTTATCTGCAATGAACATGTCGAATTTATTTTGAAGAAGCAGGTCGTCGGCATCTTCGATGTCGTCAAGCAGCATTACTTTCAAGTTGTCACCGTATTGTTTTTGCAGATACGGAAGAGCTTGTGCCCGGGCAACCGAATCGCGCATAAAAGCAACGCGCAACGGACCGTGCCATGTTTTTTCAGAAAATGGCGCATCGGAGGTGCGCATAGCAAATTTGATGGGACGCTCCCTAAAGGGGCGGCTCATTAGAAATTCTTGTGAATTGATGCCGACGGGCGCAAAGTCACTTGTTAAATCGATTTCGCCATTTCTGATACCTTCCCAAAGGTCTTTCCAAGAATAGGTTTTAAGTTGGAAAGTGATGCCAAAAACTTGGCTTAGCCAGTCTAAAATCATCACTGTGTAGCCATCTAATGTTCCATCTTTTTGATAAAA
>JAIRPB010000221.1 GCA_031257305.1 Azoarcus sp. | reverse complement strand
GCAATTTTCATGTTTTCAATCAAAATTGAGCCGCAATGCTTGGCGCCGCGTGGCAGGGCGTCGTTGCCGACGGCGACAATGTTGCGGAACATGTCGCGCAGGTTGCCCGCGATGGTGATTTCTTGTACCGGGTGCTTGATTTTTCCGTTTTCAACCCAGAACCCCGCAGCGCCGCGTGAGTAATCGCCGGTGACGTAATTGATGCCGTGCCCTAGAAGCTCGGTGACAAACAGCCCTTTGTCCATCTTGCGTAACAGCGCGTCGAGATTGTCTGTGCCGCCTTTGACCAGCAAATTGTGTGAGCCGCCCGCGTTGCCCGTGGTTTGCATGCCTAGTTTGCGGGCGGAATAGGCGGAGAGAAAGTAGCCTTGCAGGACGCCGTCCACTACCACGTCACGGTGGCGGGTTGCGACGCCGTCGCCGTCAAACCATGTTGCGCCAAAGGCTTTTTTGAGGTGCGGCCGCTCGCTGATATGGATGATGGGCGAAAACACCTGTTGCCCAAGGGTATCCAGCAGAAAGCTCGAACGGCGGTAAAGCGAGCCGCCGCTGGCGGCTTGTACGAAACTGCCGATGAGTCCTACCGCAATTGGCGCCTCAAAAAGAACGGGAGCCTGACGGGTGCGGATTTTTTTTGCGCCAAGCCGGGCCAGCGCCCGTTCGCCTGCGATGCGGCCAATGTCTTCCGGGAGGAGCAAATCGGCGGCATCGCGGCGGCTGTCGTGCCAGTATTCGCGCTGCATGGCGTCTCCTTCGCCCGCGATGACAGCGCAGGACAGCCCGTGGCAACTGCTGGCAAAACCGCCTATGAAGCCGTGGCTGTTGGCGGAGACGAAATGCGATTGTTGTGCCGAGACGCTTGCGCCTTCGGAATTGCGTATGGCCGGGCCAACCGCGAAGGCGGCTTCTTCGCACCGCAGCGCCAGTGCCGTGGCTTCTTCAACGCTGATAGTCCAAGGGTGAAAGAGGTCAAGGTCAGGGCAGTCCCGCGCCATGAGCGCCCGGTCCGCCAAGCCGGCGCAGGGGTCTGGCGCGGTAAAGCGGGCGATGGAAAGCGCGGCGTCTAAGGTGGATTTGATGGCGGCACGGGAAAAGTCTGACGTACTGGCCTGTCCGCGCCGTTGCCCAAGGTAGACCGTGATTTCAATGCTCTTGTCCCGGTTGTATTCAATGGTATCGACCGCGCCCATGCGCACGGAAACCGACTGGCCAAAACTCTCTGAAATGTCTGCCTCGCAAGCCGAAGCGCCGCGTTTGCGGGCGAGTTTGATAATGTCGTTGGCGATTTCTTTGAGTTGGGACGGAGCCGAGGAAAATCCGGGTTGGGTTGTCATGGGCGTATATTAGCGGGCAAAATCGCTATTCTACCCTGTTCGAGGCGGTTGCCCGTTAATCAATGATGGCCTTTACTCCCGATTCTTCCCGCCCGCCGCAAGACGATACTGTTGAAATTCAGAGCAAAAGCCATCGCAAACGGGAAATGCTGGCGCTCCAAGATTTAGGCAAGCAACTGGTGGCGCTCTCGCCGGGGCAATTGAGCAAAATCCCGCTACCCGAAGAATTGCTCACCGCCATTGCTGACGCGCACCGTTTCGCCCGCAAACACGAAGCCTTACGCCGCCAGATGCAATACATCGGCAAACTCATGCGTGGCATCAACCCAGACACCATCCGTGCCAGCCTCACCGCGATGCAGGGCGGCTCGGCAAGCGAGATAGCCCGCCAGCACCGGCTCGAACGCTTGCGCGATAACCTGCTGGCCGATGAAAAAACCATTGAAAACATCGTTAGTGATTGGCCGCATGCCGACATCCAGCGCCTACGCGCTTTAAGGCGAAACGCCCTAAAAGAGCGCGAACAGCAACGCCCGCCACGGGCTTTTCGTGAGATTTTTAAGATGTTGCGGGAACTCGATGAGGAGAGGGGCTAGGGAAAAGGAGCGGCAGAGCGCCGCCTTTTCAATGCCGGCAAACATCCAAACGTTTTTGTCATTTTATTTTTGCGGGGATGTTGAGTAGTTTGTCATACTCGAAATTTCAGAAATGAGTCATCATCTCCCTGCTTTTGTTGGGTTCCCCCCTTTTCGTAAGCGGAAATTGGACGCGGGAGATATGCGCACAAAAACGTATGTGCATATTTTGTTCACGTTGCGTCAATGCTGAAAAATTATTTTCGAGGAGTGCTTTATGCTTAAGATTTCATGTTTGCTACTAATTGCCCTGTTGGTTGGCTGTTCTTCATCTCCCTCTAAACAGAAGCCAGCATCCGCCATATCCGCCGATATCCCCGCCGATAAAGCAGCACGTATCCGCCTGTTTGGGCAAAACGGCATGGTGGTAAGGTTCTACAGAAACAGCACGTGTAACAGAGGCCGTGCCGAAACGGTGTCTGGTGGGTTAGGCAGTGCCCTGAGTTCGTTTGTTGGCGTGGCGTCCAACGAAAGTATCGGAATGCCGGAGACCCCCAACGTCAAGAATATTGCAGAGCGTAGCGGGATTCTGTCGAAGGCTTATTTTCGTGAATATACGGTTGAAGCCGGACAACCTCTGACTGTGACCCAATCTTATAGGGATGTTTCTGGCTGGTATTGCTCAAGAGCCTCCGCTATAACGTTTATTCCAGAAGCGGGAAAAGATTACGAGGCCGCATTTGATAATGATGTGAGAAGTGGTTTTTGTGGGGCGAGTATCAAGCAAATAGTGACTCAGGATAACGAAGTGGCGTTATTGCCCGTCGAAGTCAGCAGGCCTTTCTGCGAGCGCAGGCGGGGGAGAGCTAGGCGAGAACCGCAATCTCCGCCTGTTCAGCAAACAGAGACGCCTTCTGAATCAGATATGCCCCCCTGAATCTGACTAACCCAGTTCCCGTCATTGCGAGCCGAGGGCGAAAAAAACCATGACACATCAATGTCGGCTTTTTTTGATTGCCACGGCGCATGAAACCACGCAATGACGGGGTTTAGTTTGGGCTGCTCAGAGGTTCCTTCATGGGACGCCTAAGCTGTCGGCTGATTTAGGACATTACGGGATTAAACAGCTAGAATCCGCCTTTCTGTTTTCCCAGTTCCTAGCGTCATGCACAACACGCTCAAAAACCACATCGACGACGTTCGCATTGCCGAAATCAAAGAACTCTCCCCGCCCGCGCACATCCTGCGTGAGTTTCCGGCCACGCCGGAAGCGGCGGCAACGGCTTTTAACGCGC
>JAIRPB010000197.1 GCA_031257305.1 Azoarcus sp. | reverse complement strand
TCTACAAATCATCCACCTGAATAATGATGGCGACCCGGCGGTTTTGGGCGCGGCCTTCGCGGGTTTTGTTGTTGCCGACCGGGTTTGCGGCGCCAAAACCTTTGACAGTGATATTGCTGCGGGGCAGGCCGGCGCGTTCGATTTCTTGCGCAACGGCTTCTGCCCGCGCTAGGGAGAGTTTTTCGTTGTGCGCTTTGTTGCCCGTGTTGTCGGCGTAACCCTCAACCCTGACTTGGCCAATGCCGATGTCTTTGAGCAACTTTACCGTGCGCACAATTGTTTCGCGGCTGTGCGGGGTGAGTTCAGAGGCATTGCTTTCAAATAGCAAAAGCCCTTCAAAATCAAGCTCCCAGCCTTCTTCTTCTTTGTGAAAACCTGCGTCCTTGAGGGCGGTAATTTGTTCGTCGCTCAACCCTAGGCTTTTACAGCCTGCGGCAAGCAAACCCGCACAAAACAGCATCGCCCACATGCGGGTGAGCGCCGGACGTATTGCAATGGACATCATCCTTTATCCTCCTAGGCCAGCATCAACAGAGGGGTCGTACATGCAGGACCGGCCGCGCCCAAGGCGCTTGGCACGGTACATGGCTTGGTCAGCGGCGCGTAACAGTGAAAGCCCGTCATTGGCTTGGTCTGGAAAGATGGCCATGCCAATGCTTACGCCGAGTTCGACATCGACCCCTTCACGTTCGGCGAGACGTAGCTTGCGTGCCATCGCCGCCAAGATTTTGTTTGAGACATGCCGCAGGTCGTCTTCGCCGCTGACGGTTGTGAGCAGAATGGCGAATTCGTCCCCGCCCAGCCGGGCGACTAAGTCGCTATCGCGCACAGCGCCGGAGAGCCGCTTGCCAACGTTGACTAGCAGGGAATCTCCCGCAGAGTGGCCGTAGCTATCGTTGATGTCTTTGAAGTGGTCATTGTCGATATACAGGATGCCCACTTTTGTTTCGTTCGCCCGCGCCTTGCTGATGGCGATTTCAAGCTGTTCGCCAAAGCAGGCGCGGTTGGCCAGCCCCGTGAGGGAATCGCACATGGCCATGCTTGACAGGCTTCTATTAACGGATTCGAGATGCTGTTGCCTGATGGCGAGTTCGGCGTTACGGGTTTGAATTTCGCTGAATAGCGCGTTGAAGTCTTGCCCTAGGCCATTGAATTCAGCAATTTCAAACGAGGGCAGGCGCCGGGTGAAATCGCCTTCTAGCCGTGCGGCATGCGCCATGCCAGAGAGCGCGTGAAGTTCGGAGGAAAACCGTTGTTCCATCCACCGTGCGGGAACCCGGGCGACTAGTACGGCGAGGATGAGGCAGAAAAACAGGACGAGTATCCCGTGGTACAAAAACGTTTTGTAGAGCTTGGAGTCTTGGCTTTTGATTTCGATGGCGCCCAGCAGGCGCTCCCCGTCTTGCCCTTCTTCTTTGTGCTTTACGTCAATCCGTTTGGTGACGCCGGAGAAGAAAGCGTCGGAGGTGCTGTCGCACGGTTTTTCGGCGTTTGCGAACACATTGCCTTGGGGTTCGGCGTAGAGCGTAATCCGGCAGATTTCTTCTTTGTTGAGAATATCTTTAAGAATTTCGTTTGCCGCTTGGTCGTCGCCAAACATGACTGCCGCTTCGGTTGAATAGGCGGCCGTGCGGGCAATAAGCTCGATGTTGTCTTCGCGCTGTAAGCGGACGGTATGGAAAAACGTTGCCGCGAACATAACGCTGCTGATGAGCAACGTCATGGCAACCGACCACGAAATAATGTAACGAAGCACTCCGAAAAGGGTTTTGCGGCCCATCATTTTTTAGCGCTCCCGCCCACGTTTCGACAAACGCAGCACTTGCGGGTTAATCCGCAGGGGACTGCTCGAAATAGCACCCAGATTTGCAGCGAACTTATCAATGCTTGTCTCTCCCCCGCTATCCATGTTGTTGGATAACAGGCAAAACATCCCGCCCAGTGAACAAAACGTATTCCCTTCGCCAATGGTTAGCACAGGCGCATTTCGGAGCGATTGCAGTAACTTGCCCGTTTCATCGCCGTTCATATTATATACATACAGAATATCACACTCGGTTGCGGCATTTTCGAGCGAGTCACGGATTTGAACCGGGCTTTTAGGCCCAAACGTTACGGCAGATTTGCTAAGCAGCGCGGCTCGCTTGTCTTTTGCCGGCAAACATATCCGCATAGGCTTTGCCTCGGAGTCTGGTGTTTTAGCCTCCGGCCAGCGCGTGTAGCTGACGATGCCCCAAAAAATAGTGACAAGGCTTGGAACCCGTGCCGCAGTGCTCCCTTTATTCTCTTGCGCCTGCACACCGCACACCATAACGGCAAATAACAGGAGACCGCAGGAGACCGCCAGCAAGGAAAAAAAATGCTTTCTCATAAAGCATTAACGCTTATGAAGGACAATCCGTTCATGATAGCCAATTTTTCGGGCGAAACGCCATCGTGCAAACGATGCCATGACAAACACGCCGCACTGCTTAAGGCTGCGTTTGATTTTATCTGAACAGCTTGGGGCGGGAATGGGAGGAATCCACGATGTTTCAAATTTCACGCTCACGAGTTGGGTTGTGGGTTATTTCTCTGGCGAGATACCGATAGGGTACACGGATGATAGGCTCATTTTTGCAATCGTGCTTCAAGCATCGCCCTTAAGCTCGCCAGCCTTGCGCGCCCTTCTTCTTTGGAGAGGGGCGCGTTGCGCTGTTCACGGCCTAAAACCCGCACGTCCTCGCCCATTTCAGCAATAAAGCGCGAGGGTTCGCATGTCCGCAGTTCTTTGCCGGCCTTGCGCCGTTCGCACCATGTGAGATTCAGGCTACGTTGCGCACGGGTGATGCCGACATACATCAGCCGCCGTTCTTCGTCGACTTTTCCTTCGTCGATGCTACTTTGGTGCGGCAACAAGCCTTCTTCCGCGCCAACTAGGAATACGTGCGGGAACTCTAGCCCTTTGGCCGCATGCAGGGTGGCTAGCTGTACGCCGTCAAAATCGGAGTCTTTTTTGTCGAGCATGGAAGCCAACGCAATGGTTTGGGTGAGTTCAATCAGGTTTTTGCCGTCCTCATCGCCCCGCCGCCCTAGCCAATCAGCAAAATCCGAGACGTTGCGCCATTTGGTTTCCGCCTCATGGTGCTCAAAGTGCGTAAACAGCCAGCTTTCATAATGGATTGCGGCGAGCAGTGCCGTGAGCGTTTTTCCCGCTGGCTCCGTTTGGGCGCGCTGCTGCATACGCCCGACAAAAGCCACGAATTCCCGCACGGCGTCGAGTTGCCGGGGCTGTAGCCGCTCCGATAGCCCTTCTTCTAAAGCGGCGGCCAAAAAACTCTTATGCCGATGGCCTGCGTACTGCCCCAACGCTTCTACCGTGCCCGGCCCAATGCCGCGCCGGGGCACGGTTATGGCGCGGATAAAAGCTAAATCGTCCTCCCCGTTTGCCAGCAACCGCAGCCAAGCAATGATGTCGCGTATTTCGGCGCGCTCAAAAAAACTTTGCCCGCCAGAGAGGACGTAAGGAATGTGCTGGTTACGCAATTGTTCTTCCAGCAGCCGGGCCTGGTGGTTGCCTCGGTAAAGAATGGCGTAATCGCGGTAACGGGTACGGTGCTGGAATTTATGCGTGCTGATTTTCATCGCTACCCATTCAGCCTCGTGTTCCGCGTTGCGGCAACTTGTGACGACGACAGGCTCGCCCATGCCGTATTCCGACCACAGGCGTTTCTCGAACAGTTTTTCGTTGTGCGCGATGACCCGGTTAGCCGCTTCAAGGATATGGCGCATCGAGCGGTAATTCTGTTCCAGCTTGATGACCTTGAGTTGGGGGTAATCTTTTTGCAACTGCCGCAAGTTTTCCACGTCCGCCCCGCGCCAAGCGTAAATTGCTTGGTCGTCGTCGCCTACTGCCGTAAACGCCCCGCGCACCCCGGCTAACTGGCACATCAGCCGATACTGTGCGCGGTTTGTATCCTGATATTCATCGACAAGCAGATAACGCAATCGGTTCTGCCAACGTTCAATGGCCTGTGCGTTTTCCTCGAACAAGCGCACCGGTAGCCCGATGAGGTCATCGAAATCCACCGCCTGATAGGCCCGTAAAGTCCGCTCATACTCTGGGTAGAGTTTCGCCGCCTCCGCCGCGATGTCGTCCGCGGCCCGTTTTGCCGCTTCTGCGGGCGGGACCATCGCGTTTTTCCAAGCCGAAATCTGCCATTGCAATTGTTTGGCGATGCCTTTGCAGGAATCGCCGGCGATGTCTTGGACAATTTGGGCAGAATCTGCCGCATCAAGAATCGAAAACTGCGGTTTCAGCCCGCAGCAGCGCGCCTCCGCACGGATAATTTTTACCCCAAGCGCATGGAACGTGCACACCGTCACCCCTTCCGGCGCTCGCCCGCCCATGAGTTTGGCAAGGCGCTCCTGCATCTCGCGGGCGGCCTTGTTGGTGAAGGTAATCGCCGCAATACGGGAAGCGTCTATCCCGCACTCCTTTGCCAGATAAGCAATTTTTTGCGTAATCACCCGCGTTTTGCCGCTCCCCGCCCCGGCCAGCACCAGACACGGGCCATCGAGATAACGGATTGCTTCACGCTGCGGGGCATTGAGGTGGTCAGACATGCAGTAAAAACCGGAAATGAAAACGCCCGGTTTGAACCGGGCGCAGAATCATACACATAAAAGAAAAGCGGGGCTTGCCGATAAGTATCATTATTGATACCATTTTGTATGCCTTTAACCACGAAACTTCTTGAACAAATGCAGCGCGAACCGGCAAACGTCCGGTTTGCCGATTTGCTGAAAATTTGTGAGGAATTTTTTGGAAAGCCACGCCAGACAGGCGGAAGTCATGTGATTTTTAAGACTCCGTGGCCCGGCGACCCTCGCATCAATATCCAAAATAACAAAGGGCGAGCCAAGGCGTATCAGGTACGCCAAGTGCTTGCCGCCATCAACAAGTTAAGGAGTCATCATGAATCTTGACCATTACACCTACCGCGTTACATGGTCGCCAGAGGATGGTGAGCATGTTGGCCTTTGTATTGAGTTTCCGTCGCTGTCGTGGCTTGCCGCTTCGCCAGAAAAAGCCCTTGCGGGAATCCGGCAAGCCGTGGCTTCGGCTGTCAAAGACATGCAGGACAATGGCGAGGAAATCCCGCAACCGATAGCGGACCGTGAATATAGCGGGAAATTTTTAGTGCGCGTACCGCCGACTATCCATCGCGCACTGGCCATCAAAGCCGCAGAAGAAGGTATCAGCTTAAACCGCTTCGTAAGCGCCAGATTGTCCGCATAATCCTGATAAAACACCGGCTTAAAAAGTATGCCGTTTATCAGTGAATCCCCTCTAGCTGCGACATCACGTTGTGGCGCTTCTGGTTGAGTTTGTGCCAGCGTTGGATAAGCCACAGCGCCGCGCCCGCGAGCAGGCCAAAGAAAATAAGCACGTAGTTGATGTGTACGTTCATGAAAATGAGGCAGGCATAAAGCCCGTTCATCGTCAGGGTCGATAGGTTTTCGTTGAAATTCTGTACTGAAATGGAATGTCCGGCTCCCATCAGCACGTGTCCCCGGTGCTGGAGCAGGGCATTCATCGGCACCACGAAAAAGCCCCCGCAGATACCGATAAGAATCAAGATGAAAATGGCCACATTAATGTTGGTGACAATCGGCATACACAGAAGAATCAGCCCCATGAGCATCCCCACGGGAAAAATCTTGACCGACTGGCTTAACCGCACAAAACGCGAAGCCAAAATCGCCCCGATAGTCATCCCAATCGCCACAAAAGCCAGCATGTTGGTTTGCTTGGATAATTCCTCGCGGCCTAAGTTGACTTCAGCCCATTTCAGGACAAGCACCTGCATCGTTCCCGCAATGCCCCAGACGAGCGTAGTCGCCGAAAGCGAAATCTGGCCGAGTTTGTCGCGCCACAACAGCGAGAGGCTGTGCCCAAAATCGCGCAGCAAATAAAGCGGGTTAGCCCGCAAGGGCTTGTGGTCGACCCCGGTATCCGGGATATACAAATTAAATACGGCCGCCAGCAGGTACAGCAAACCGATAACGGCAATACTGGGGTCAACGCTATCGCCCAAGAGGGGAATGTCAAACTGGGCAAACCAAGCCATCACCCCGTCGTTAGTCAGCCAGCCGCCCAAAAGCATCCCCAAAATGATGGCCCCGACGGTAAGCCCTTCAATCCAGCCATTAGCGAGCACCAGCAAACGGTGGGGCAGATACTCGGTGAGAATGCCGTATTTGGCCGGGGAATAAGCCGCCGCGCCAAGGCCGATGATGCCGTAAGCCACCACGGGATGAGCGCCCATCAGCATTAAAAAACAGCCGCCGATTTTGATGGTGTTGCTGATGAGCATGACCCGCCATTTCGGCATGGAATCCGCAAACGCGCCCACAAACGCTGCCAGCGCCACATAAAAGAATGAGAAAGAAAACTTCAGTAGCGGCTCAAACTCTTCAGCGGCGGCGGCACCGCCAATGTTTGGGTCGCGGAGCACGAAGATAGCGAGAATAAAAATAGCATGGTCAGCCAGCGCGGAAAAAAACTGCGCCGCCATGATGATATAAAAACCGAAGGGCATAGAACCCGCAAACCGCAAAATAGACGAAAGGCGGGTTTTATAACACGAAGAGTGCCAAACCCGCGAGAAACAAAATCCACAAACCAGAAAACCTAAACACATGTGGTTTAATCTGCACCTATCCAGCCCGAGGAGGCCGTCTGTGCCGAAAGCAAAATCAGCCTTTGTCTGCGCCAGTTGCGGCGCGCAATTGCCGCGCTGGCAGGGGCAATGCCCACAATGCCGGGAATGGAACACGCTGGTTGAGACCGTGGTCGACCGCGCTACGCCATCGCGGCGTGCTGGCGGCGCGGCAAAAATCCAGAAACTTTCCGCCTTTGAAGCACGTGAAGAACCGCGCATCCCTAGCAGCATTGCCGAATTTGACCGTGCGCTCGGCAGCGGGCTGGTCCCCGGCGCGGTGGTGCTCATCGGCGGGGACCCCGGCATCGGCAAATCCACCCTGCTTCTGCAAACCCTCTGCGGGCTGGCGGCGAAGTACCCCGTTCTCTACGTCAGCGGCGAAGAATCCGGCAAACAAGTGGCCCTGCGTGCCCAGCGCCTGCAACTGCCGATGGACGATTTACAGCTGCTCACCGAAACCCATCTGGAACGCATCCTAGAAATTCTCTCTGACGCCGCGCCCGTGGTGGCCGTCATCGACTCAATCCAAACCCTCTATTCCGAAAACCTGCAATCCGCCCCCGGCTCCGTTGCCCAAGTACGCGAATGCGCGGCGCAACTCACGCGCTTCGCCAAACAAAGCGGCACCACGCTCATCCTAGTGGGCCACGTCACCAAAGACGGCACGCTGGCCGGCCCCCGTGTTTTGGAACACATCGTGGATACCGTGCTCTATTTTGAGGGCGACACCCACTCCAGTTTCCGCCTCATCCGCGCCTTCAAAAACCGTTTTGGCGCTGTCAACGAACTCGGCGTTTTCGCCATGACCGACCGTGGGCTAAAAGGCGTCTCTAACCCCTCCGCGCTGTTTTTGTCCCGGCACGATGCGGTGGTGCCCGGCAGCTGCGTACTCATCACGATGGAAGGCACCCGCCCGCTTCTCGTTGAAATCCAAGCCCTAGTCGACAACGCC
Source organism: Azoarcus sp. (assembly GCA_031257305.1). GTDB lineage: Bacteria > Pseudomonadota > Gammaproteobacteria > Burkholderiales > Rhodocyclaceae > WRNU01. Next base: position 25,758 of record JAIRPB010000197.1, on the reverse strand, counting down.
CAAAGCCCCAACCCGCGAAGGCTCTCCGTGGGGCTTGAACCCACCCGGCTAGCGATGCTGCTGGCCGTTATGCACCGCCATACGGGTATCGTCTGTGCTGACCAAGATGTATTCATCAACGCCGTCGGCGGCGTCAGGATTATCGAACCCGCAGCGGACCTCGCCATTTTGCTGGCCGTCTCCTCTTCCCTGCGGGACCGCCCCCTGCCGCAAGGATTAGCCGTTTTTGGCGAAGTGGGATTGGCCGGCGAAATCCGCCCCGCCCCGCACGGCCAAGAACGGCTCAAAGAAGCCGCCAAACTCGGCTTCAAAACCGCCATCGTCCCCCGCGCCAACCTACCGCGCCAAAACATTGCCGACATTGAGGTTCATGGTGTTGACCGGGTTGAGCAAGCGTTGGAGGCGGCGCGGGGGATTGTGCAGGGATAAGAATTCAAACAGCGCAACGCCTACAATAACGACATCAAGGTTATAATTTTGTTATGCAACGTCTTATTGTGAATAAGAAAATACCGGAGGAATAATAAGAATGCTGATAAATAATGAAGGGTATTTCGCTGTTTTGGAGCAAATCAAAGAACGAATCAAAATCGCGCAACATAACGCAGTTTTAAGTATTAACCATGAACAGATTGTACTATATTGGAATATTGGAAATATAATAATCAAAAATACTCAGTATGGAAATAAGTTTGTAGAGAATCTTGCCAAAGATATAAAGTTGGAATTTCCGAAAACAAAAGGATATTCAGTTCGCAATCTGAAATACATGCGTAAATTTGCTGCTTTTGTTAGTGACTTTCAAATTGTGCAGACACTCTCTGCACAATTCAGCTGGTCACATAATATCTTACTAATGAAGATTATTATATCGACTTATTATTCTATAATACACGACTTCACTGTTATGTGGTTATTGAACTTAAAACCGGAAAATTTAAGCCGGAATACGCAGGAAAATTAAATTTCTATCTTTCCGCAGTTGACGATTTATTAAAACACGAATCGGACAACCCTTCTATCGGAATATTATTGTGCAAACAAAAAGATAAACTTACGGCAGAATATGCGTTGAAAGATGTCAACAAGCCTATCGGTGTTAGTGAATACAAATTGTCCGATTATGTACCACAGGAATTAGCCGACACACTGCCTTCTATTGAAGAGATTGAGAAACGAATTCGCACAAAATACGATTTGCCGGAAAACGTGAGCGTAAGCGACGCAGACATCGAGGCTCATAGCGCCAAACCGGGTTGAACAGGCGTTGGAAGCGGCGCGGGTATGGATTGCTTCGCTTTGCTCGCAATGACAGGCGTTTCATCATTAAAGTGGCATAACGGGTTATGGGCACGGAAGCCAATCCAGCACTACACTAATACATTCGTCAAAATTCTAATAATGCTTACCACGGCCAATGAGGTGTAAGTAACCTTGGCACGGCACAGGGGTTATATCTCGTGATTTAATCGCGCTGATGGACGAGCTACTTTCTATTATCGTCGCGCTGTTCCACTGGCGGCTTCTTCTCTGCCTGATAGGGTCAATTGCCTTGGCTGGAACGCTGTCGAGATTTATTCCGGCATTGACATCCGAATATTGTATTTTGCTTGTTATTTTCGGAACCGCGTTTGGCATCTATTGGCAAGCCCGCGCCGAAGCTGGCCTTGGCATCACCCAAAAAGTGGAAGAACCTAAAAAATCGCGCCTAGGCAGTTTCGTGGTTCTGGCATTGATGGGGGTTGTGTGCGGCTGGTTTTTGGCGGAATTGTTTAGCTCCAAGTTAGCAGGAGCATTTGCCTTGGTTTTGAGTGCCGCTGTTGTCGCGCTTTTCTTGCGTTGCGTACCAAAGTGGCTGATTACCCTTCGCTCGTTCGCTTTCGCAATCGCCGCGCTGCTGTCTGGTTATTTTGTTGCGATGGTTCTGCCGTTGTGGGACTGACTCCCCGTTACACCTACTCCCCAGACTGAAACCCGCCGCCGCCCGCGAAGTTCTCGAACCGCGTGTATTCGCCCAAAAACGTCATCCGCACCATGCCGGTAGGGCCGTTGCGGTGTTTGCCGATGATGAGTTCCGCCGTGCCTTTATCTTGGGATTCGGGGTTGTAGACCTCGTCCCGGTAGATGAACATGATGATGTCCGCATCTTGTTCGATGGCGCCCGATTCACGTAAGTCAGACATCATCGGGCGCTTGTTGGGGCGTTGTTCCACGCTGCGGTTAAGCTGCGACAGCGCGACGATGGGCACATTCAGTTCTTTGGCGAGTGTTTTGATGGAACGCGAGATTTCGGAAAGTTCTGTGGCGCGGTTGTCCGTTTCGCGTGTACCGCTCATCAGTTGCAGGTAGTCAATCACAATCAGCCCTAGCCGCCCGCACTGGCGGGCAAGCCGGCGGGCGCGGGCGCGTAGGTCAATGGGGTTGAGCGCGGGCGTCTCATCGACATAGATTTTCGCGTCAAAGAGCTTGCCCGTTGCCAGCGAAAAACGTGCCCAGTCCTCTTCGCCCAAGCGCCCGTTGCGGATTTTCTGCATCTCAATCCGCCCGACCGAGGAAATAAAACGGGTGGCGAGTTGGGTGCCGGGCATTTCCATCGAGAAAATCGCCACGGGCAGATGGCTTTCTATCGCTACGTGTTCGGCGATGTTGAGCGCAAAACTGGTTTTGCCCATCGACGGACGCCCCGCGACGATGAGCAAATCGGAGGGTTGCAAGCCGGATGTTTTTTCATCAAGGTCAATAAAACCCGTGGGAATACCTGTGAGTTCTGCGGGGTTGTCGCGGTCGTAGAGTTCTTGGGTGCGGGCTACCACCGCGTTCAGAAGGGGACCGAGAGGCTGGAACCCACTGCCGTGGCGCGCCCCGGATTCAGCAATTTCAAATACCCGCGCTTCGGCTTCGTCGAGGAGGGTTTTGGCGTCTTTTCCTGACGCGGCCAGCGCACTGGCGGCGATTTCGTCACCCACTGAAACGAGCCGGCGCAGAATGGCGCGTTCGTGGACGATTTCGGCATAACGGCGGATGTTGGCGGCAGATGGCGTACTGTTGGCGATTTCTGCCAGATACGCTAAGCCGCCCGCTTGGTCTGCTTCGCCGCTTTTTTCCAGCGACTCAAACACTGTCACCACGTCGGCAGGTTTGCCGAGGTCGGCTAGTTTTGTGATGTGCTGGTAGATACGGCGGTGGTCGTCACGGTAAAAATCATCGCCCGTGACGAGGTCAGCAATCCGCTCCCAAGCGTTGTTGTCAAGCAGCAGGCCGCCGATGAGCGACTGTTCGGCTTCAAGCGAATGCGGCGGCAGCTTAATGGCCGCAATTTGCGGGTCGCTCGAAGCGTGGTACGGCGAAGTCCCCATGTTAGCTTCCCGTTCCTCTCCCGACGCCCTCTCCCAGAAGGGTGAGGGCGTGTTTATGCGCTACCTGCGTTTTACTGTTCGCCTAATACCGAAACCGTAATCGGCACAACCACATCGGCGTGCAGGACAACCTCAATCTTGGTATCCCCCACCTGTTTCAGATGGCCGTCCGGCATACGGATTGCCGCACGTTCAATCTCGAAACCTTGCGCGGCTAGGGCATCTGCCACGTCGACGTTGCTCACGGAACCAAAGAGCCTGCCGTCCAAGCTCGCCTTGCGGGTGATTTGGACCATCAAGCCATCGAGTTTCGCCCCGATAGCTTGCGCCGCACCGAGCTTATCGGCTTGGGCGCGTTCAAATTCGGCGCGGCGGGCTTCAAATTCAGCCTTGTTGGCTTCTGTGGCGCGTTTGGCAAAACCATGCGGTATCAGGTAGTTGCGGGCGTAACCGTCTTTGACTTTGACTACGTCGCCCAACGAGCCGAGTTTGCCTACTTTGTCTAGCAGAATGATTTGCATGTCCGCCTCCTTATTGGTGCAGGTCGGTGTAGGGCAAAAGTGCCAAAAAACGGGCCCGTTTGACGGCCACGGAGAGCTGGCGCTGGTATCTCGCTTTGGTACCGGTGATACGCGCTGGCATGATTTTGGCATTCTCTGTGATGAAGTCTTTTAGGATGTCGACATCCTTGTAATCAACTTCTTCGATTTTTTCTACCGTAAAACGGCAGAATTTGCGACGCTTAAAGAGGCCACGGTTGCCGCGTTCCTCTTTTTTCTTGTTGAGTTTGTTGGACTTGAAAGCCATTTCAGTTTCCTTCTATGAATTCGATGATGTTCAGGTGCAATACGGGGCGGCGGCTGCGTAAACTTTGGGACGCCATGAAGCCCGTTGCCGAGATACTTGCGCCCAGCGTGGCTTCGGAAAGCCGTTGCGCTAGTTCGCCGACAGCGACCGCCGGCAGTTCTAGCTTAACCTCGCGTTCGATACCCGCTTCGGTTTGCCTTGATTCATGCGCCAGTACGCAAGATACAACCAGAACCCCTGCCGGCGTGCGCCGTGGCGCGGAGATTTCAGCGATGCGCGCCACTAGCCGCAGTTCGTTGGCGGCTCTTTGTTCGCACACTTCAGGCCGGTGCCGCCTCTTCGGGGAGGATTTCAGCCTCCACGTCAATTTCGGCATCCACAATGGCATCTTCCGCTGTGGGCACGTCAGCCTGTGGCCGTGATTTTTCTTCTTTCATCATCGGCGAAGGCGTGGTGACGGCTTTTTTCATCTTGACGATGAGGTGGCGCAACACGGCGTCATTGAACTTGAACACATGTTCGAGTTCGTCAAGCGCCTCGTTGTCGCACTCGATGTTCATCAGCACGTAGTGGGCTTTGTGCACTTTTTGGATGGGGTAGGCCAGCTGCCGCCGCCCCCAGTCTTCGACCCGGTGAATCTGGCCGTTGCGGGCAGTGACAATGCCCTTGTAGCGGTCAATCATCGCGGACACCTGTTCGGACTGGTCCGGGTGCACGATGAATACGATTTCATAATGTCGCATTGAGGCTCCTTATGGATGGATACGCTCCCCGGCGCGAAAAAGCAGGTTCCGTGCGATAACGGGACATCTGCAAACCAGTGGAGCAAGGAAAAACCGCACGTCCCAATAATGGGAAACGTGCGGCAGTTTTTTAGACAATACGCGCCTTTTCAAGCACCTGCGTCACTTTCCAAGTTTTGGTGCGAGAAATCGGACGGCATTCTTCGATTTCAACCAAATCGCCCTGCGTGGCCACGCCATTTTCAACATGAGCGTGATACTTAGAAGAACGGGTCACGATTTTGCCGTACAGCGGGTGCTTGACGCGACGCTCAACCAGTACGGTGACGGTTTTGTCCATTTTGTCGCTCACGACCCGCCCAATCATTGTGCGGCGGTTTTTTTGTGGTTGCTCGGCCATTACGCACCCGCCTTTTCGCTGATGAGCGTGCGGACACGTGCGATGTCGCGGCGTACCCGGCGCAGTTGGTTAGTATCGTTCAACTGCTGCGTCGCATGCTGCATCCGCAGCGAGAAATGCGCTTTTAATTGGTCCAGCAGCTCTTTATTGAGTTCCTCCGCGCTCATAGCGCGAAGTTCCTTGAGGCGTTCTTTCACTTTCATGTTGGTTTATCCCACTTGGCGCGTGACGAACACGGTACCTAGCGGCAGTTTGGCCGCTGCCAGACGGAAGGCTTCGCGGGCCAGAGCCTCGTCCACGCCGTCCATCTCATAGAGCACCTTGCCCGGTTGAATCTCGGCAACCCAATACTCTGGATTACCCTTGCCGTTACCCATGCGGACTTCCGCCGGTTTTTTGGAAATCGGTTTGTCTGGAAAAATACGGATCCAGATACGTCCGCCGCGTTTGATATGGCGGGTCATTGCCCGGCGTGCCGCTTCAATCTGGCGTGCGGTTAAACGGCCACGGTCAACCGCCTTAAGCCCATATTCGCCAAAACTGACTTTCGCGCCGCGAGTTGCCAGACCTTTGTTACGGCCTTTTTGCTCCTTGCGGTATTTTCTTCTTTGTGGCTGTAGCATTTATTCACTCCTGCTTTCTTCTTGCCGACGGCCACGGCGGGCAGGCCGGCTTTCGCCATCACCGCGCTCATTGCGTTCACCGCGTGGCGCACCACGGCGGGGACGGCGGTTTTCGGTTTCAGGTTCAGCCGGAGCCGGCTGTTCGTTACGGCCTAGCGACTTGCCTTTATAAACCCAGACCTTGATGCCGATGATGCCGTAAGTGGTTTTGGCTTCGGAAATACCATAGTCGATGTCCGCACGTAGCGTATGCAACGGCACACGGCCTTCCCGGTACCACTCGGTACGGGCAATTTCAGCCCCGTTTAGGCGTCCCGAACTCATGATTTTGATGCCCTGCGCACCCAAACGCATGGCGTTCTGCATCGCACGTTTCATGGCACGGCGGAACATGATGCGTTTTTCGAGTTGCTGCGCGATGGAGTCGGCAATCAGGCGGGCGTCAATTTCAGGCTTGCGGACTTCTTCGATGTTCACATGCACCGGTACGCCGACGATTTTTTGCAAATCGCGCTTGAGCGCTTCGATGTCCTCACCCTTCTTGCCGATGACCACGCCCGGGCGGGACGAGTACAGGGTGATGCGGGCATTCTTGGCCGGCCGCTCAATGACCACGCGGGACACGGAAGCGTGCGACAGGCGTTTTTTAAGGTATTCCCGGACTTTGATGTCTTCCGCGAGCTTTTTCGGGAATTCCTGGCTCGAGGCATACCAACGTGAACCCCAATCCCGCGTGACGGCGAGCCGGAATCCTGTGGGATGAATTTTCTGACCCATATGCGCTCCTTACTCGCCAACCGTCACGTAGATGTGGCAGGTCGGCTTTGAAATACGGTTGCCGCGCCCCTTGGCGCGGGCGGTAAACCGCTTCAGGGTCATCCCTTGTTCCACATGGATGGTTTTGACCTTGAGCAAATCAATGTCCGCGCCGTCGTTATGCTCGGCGTTAGCGATGGCCGACTCGACCACCTTCTGGATAATTTTCGCGCCCTTTTTAGGCGAGAAATTCAGAATGTTAAGCGCGTGCTCGACCGTCTTGCCGCGAACAAGGTCTGCCACAAGGCGACCCTTCTGCGCCGAAAGACGAACACCCCGCAAACTGGCTTTGGTTTCCATCATCTTTCCTTATTTTTTGACGGCTTTCTTGGAAGCGGCATGCCCCTTGAAAGTCCGTGTTAGGGAAAATTCGCCGAGTTTGTGGCCCACCATGTTTTCGGAAACATAAACCGGTATGTGCTGGCGGCCATTGTGTACAGCGATGGTCAGCCCAACAAAGTCGGGCAGGATGGTGGAACGGCGCGACCAAGTTTTGATTGGGCGCTTGTCGTTGTTGGTCCGTGCGGTATCGACTTTCTTGATAAGATGAGCGTCGACGAACGGGCCTTTTTTGATAGAACGTGCTGCCATGTGGGATCCCCTTAACGCTTATGGCGACGCTGCACAATCATTGCATCGGTGCGCTTGTTATTGCGCGTCCGATACCCCTTGGTCGGCTGGCCCCACGGACTGACAGGCACGCGGCCTTCACCCGTGCGGCCTTCGCCGCCGCCATGCGGGTGGTCAATCGGGTTCATGACCACGCCGCGCACCGTCGGGCGGATACCGCGCCAACGGTTTGCGCCCGCCTTGCCAATCTTGCGCAAGCCGTGTTCTTCGTTGCCGACTTCGCCAATCGTGGCGCGGCATTCAACATGCACTTTGCGAATTTCGCCGGAACGCAACCGTAGCTGGGCATACGCGCCTTCACGGGCAAGCAGTTGTACGGATGTTCCTGCCGAGCGGGCAATCTGCGCACCTTTGCCAGGCTGCATCTCAATGCAGTGGACAGTTGTCCCGACCGGGATATTGCGAATCGGCAGCGTGTTGCCGGGCTTGATAGGCGCTTCGGAACCGCTCAGCAGCACCTGCCCAACTTCCACGCCACGCGGCGCGATGATGTAACGGCGCTCGCCGTCGGCATAGCACAGCAGCGCGATATTGGCGGAACGGTTTGGGTCGTATTCGAGACGTTCAACCTTGGCCGGAATACCGTCTTTATTGCGGCGGAAATCGATAATCCGGTAATGGGCTTTGTGGCCGCCGCCCTGATGGCGGACGGTAATACGCCCCGTGTTGTTACGTCCGGCGTTGCTTTTCTTTTTCGCGGTCAGGGCATCAAACGGCCGGCCTTTATACAGGTTGGGATTGACGACCTTGACCATCCCACGGCGGCCGGCGGAAGTAGGCTTGAGTTTTACGAGTGCCATTATTGATTACTCCCCCGCCACAAAAGTGATTTCTTGGCCCGCTTTGAGCCTGACGAAAGCCTTTTTCCAGCCTTTGCGAAGCCCCAGAATGCGGCCCGTGCGCTTGACCTTGCTCTTCACGTTGAGCACCTGCACCGACTCGACATTCACCTTAAAGAGTGCTTCGACAGCAGCCTTGATTTCGGGCTTCGTCGCGTCGGGCACAACCTTAAAGATGACCTGATTGTATTTATCGGCAACATACGTTGCTTTTTCTGAAATCTGCGGGGCAAGCAGCACTTGCAGCAGACGTTCTTGGGTGACTGTGCTCATTGCCACGCCTCCTCCATTTTGGCGAGTGCCCCTTTGGTGACCAGCACTTTCGGGAAACGCACCAACGACACAGGGTCGGTATTCTCAACTTCAAGCACCTGCACGTCGTACAAATTGCGCGAGGACAAAAACAAGTTCTCGTCCAGTTCGTCGGTAATCACCAGCACGGAATCCAGTCCCATGCCTTTGAGTTTTTTCACGAGCAATTTCGTTTTGGGCGCTTCGACTCGGAAATCTTCCACCACCGCAATCCGCTCCTCGCGCACCAACTGCGACAGGATGGACGCCATCCCGGCGCGGTACATCTTGCGGTTAACCTTGTGGGAGAAATTCTCATCCGGCTTATTCGGGAAAATCCTGCCGCCCCCGCGCCACAGCGGGCTAGAGGACATACCGGCCCGGGCGTTGCCCGTCCCTTTTTGGCGGAAAGGCTTTTTGGTGGAATGCGAGACCTCGGCGCGGGTTTTCTGCGCACGGTTGCCAGAACGGGCATTGGCTTGGTAAGCCGTCACGACTTGGTGAACCAGCGCCTCGTTGTAATCGCGGCCAAAAAGCGTATCGGACGCTTGGAGCGTCGATGCGGCCTGGCCTTCTGCGTTAAGAAGTTTAAGTTCCATGCCGCCCCCTTATGGCTTCACTGCGGGGCGGACAATGACATCCCCCCCTTTGGAGCCGGGCACTGCGCCCCGAATCAGCAACAATTGGCGCTCCACATCCACACGGACGACTTCAAGCCCCTGCGTTGTGCGTTGCGCGTTGCCATATTGACCAGACATGCGCGTTCCCTTGAACACGCGGCCGGGGTCTTGCGCCATACCGATGGAACCCGGCGCGTTGTGCGAAACCGAGTTACCGTGGGAAGCACGCTGGGAAGAAAAGTTATGGCGTTTTTGCGGGCCAGAAAAGCCCTTGCCGATACTGGTTCCCGTGACATCAACCTTCTGCCCGACGGCAAAAAGATCCGCCCCGATGACATCGCCTGTTTTAAGTGAAGCGAGTTTGTCGGATTCCACCCGGAATTCGCGCAGGACACGGCAGGGTTCAACCCCCGCCTTGGCAAGATGCCCCGCAATCGCCTTATTGATACGGCTGGCGCGGCGTTTGCCGACTGCGACCTGAACGGCAGTATAGCCGTCGGTGTCATCCGTCTTGATTTGGGACACACGGTTGTCGGACACGTCAAGCACTGTTACCGGGATAGAAGCCCCATCCTCGGCAAAAATGCGAGTCATGCCGACCTTGCGCCCAACAAGGCCTAGACTCATGTTGTTCTCCTCATCGCCAGCTACGATTGGCTGACGGTGGACAAGTAACGGAGAGCCACAAAACCGAGGCTCTCCCCGAAAAGCCGCGAAGTATATCCGGTAGCGTGCGCAGATTGCAAGCCCTTGTGCTGAGCCAGTACAGCGAGATGGGCACAAGATTCGAGCCGCCCACAGCTAAAACGTCAGTCTACATATTGTTTTGCAACACGTTGCCCCACTCAGCAGGAGAGCACTTAGCCAGCCGCTGAGAGCGAAATAGAGGCGACGGGCTTTGTAATACGCCAAGAAGTCAGCCAGCCGTGCGTTTCGTTCCTCGCTACTGTATCGGCCCCGTAAGCCCACCCGCGCAGATGGGGGTTGGGCAATCCGCCTGTTATCCCGACAATCGCGGATAATCCATGCTTCTTCAGTCATTGGGATTTTTAGGAGGAATGCACATGATAAAGGTCGGCATCGTTGGCGGGACGGGTTATACCGGGATTGAGTTGCTGCGGATTTTGGCGGGGCATCCTGCGGTACGTTTAACGGCAATTACTTCGCGGGGCGAGGCGGGGACGAAAGTTTCTGACATGTTTCCGAGTTTGCGCCGCCGGGTTGATTTGAAGTTTGTGACACCGGAGGATGCGGCGCTGGCGTCGTGCGATGTGGTGTTTTTTGCCACGCCCAATGGCATTGCGATGAAACAGGCGGCGGCGCTGGTGGCGGATGGCGTGCGGGTGATTGACCTTGCCGCTGATTTCCGTTTGCGCGATGTGGCGGAATGGGAAAAATGGTATGGCATGACCCATGCCGCGCCGGAGTTGGTGGCGGAGGCTGTTTATGGTTTGCCTGAAATTAACCGTGAGCAAATCCGCAAAGCCAGGGTGCTAGCTAATCCCGGCTGTTATCCCACGGCCGTGCAGTTGGGATTTTGGCCTTTGATTGAGGCGGGCATCGTTGAACGCGGGCATTTAATCGCGGATGCCAAGTCGGGCGTATCGGGGGCGGGGCGCAAGGCGGAAGTTTCGATGCTTTATTCCGAAGTTACGGATAGTTTTAAGGCGTATGGCGTTGCCGGCCACCGCCATTTGCCGGAAATTCGCCAAGGGCTTTCCCGCATGGCGGACGGAGCGGAGATTGGGCTGACGTTTGTGCCGCATTTGACGCCTATGGTCCGGGGAATCCACGCGACGCTGTATGCGCGGCTAACACGGGATATTGACGGGAAAGGGTTGCAGGATTTGTTTGAGTCGCGCTTTGCTGGCGAGACGTTCGTTGATGTGATGCCCGCAGGCAGTCACCCGGAAACGCGCTCGGTGCGGGCTTCTAACATGTGCCGGATGGCGGTGCATCGCCCGCAGGGGGGGGATACCGTAGTGGTGCTCTCGGTTATCGACAATCTGGTGAAGGGCGCGGCGGGGCAGGCGGTACAGAATATGAATATTATGTTTGGCGAAGAAGAAAGCCTTGGGTTGGGCGGCGTCCCGGTTAGCCCGTAAAATGCCTGCGTCAAAATTTTGGGCATGTCCCGGACTCCAAACGAGCGTCTGAATGGCGCATCTATAACGGGAACGGGCAATGAAAAAACGATGCCGCCTTTTGGGCGGCATCGTTTTTTGAAACACAACTAACGGGCGTTTACATTCCCTGATAAATGGGGCCTTCCCCGCCCTGCGGCGTAACCCAGTTGATATTTTGCGTTGGGTCTTTGATGTCGCAGGTTTTGCAGTGCAAGCAGTTTTGGGCGTTGATTTGAAGGCGCGGTTTGCCGCCTTCCCCGTCATGGACAATTTCGTACACGCCCGCAGGGCAGTAACGCTGTTCGGGCGAATCGTAAATTTCCAGATTGACAGAAATGGCCGCTACGGGGTCTTTTAGTTGCAGGTGACAGGGTTGGTTCTCTTCGTGGTTGACGCTGGCCAGAAATACTGAAGAGAGCCGGTCAAACGTGAGGACGCCGTCGGGTTTGGGGTAGTCGATTTTCTGGCATTCGGCCGCGGGCCGGAGTTGGTCATGGTCGCTGTGGTTGCGCAACGTCCAAGGTCCCATGCCAAAGAATACTTTTTGGTCGATGCCGAAAAGGGTGGAACCGAGGAAGAAGGACTTCTTCATCATCGGTTTGAAGTTGCGCGTTTTGTACAGTTCGGAATAGAGCCAAGATTCCCGGAATAATCTGTCGTAATCGCTCAAGGCGTCGCGCTGGCGGCCTGACGCGAGAGCGGCAAATGCGGCCTCGGCAGCCAGCACACCGGACTTGATGGAGGTGTGGTTGCCTTTGATGCGCGCGGCGTTGAGAAAGCCGGCGTCATCGCCAATCAGCACTCCGCCGGGGAAGAACAGGCGCGGCAGGCTTTGGATGTTGCCGGTAGCGATGGTGCGTGCGCCGTAGGACAGCCGCTTGCCGCCTTCCAGATATTTGCGGACTTCGGGATGGGTTTTGAAACGCTGCATTTCCTCGAAGGGCGACATGTACGGGTTGGTGTAGTTCAAGCCGACGACAAAACCGATTTGGATGAGGTTTTTGTCAAGGTGGTACATGAACGAGCCGCCGTAGTCGGCATTGGAGAGCGGCCATCCCGCCGTATGGACAACCAAGCCCGGCAGATGATGGGGGTTGCCGGGAGCCGCTTCCCAGAGTTCTTTGATGCCGACGCCAAACGTTTGAGGGTCGCTATTTTCACGTAGGTTGTATTTAGCTTCGAGACGCTTACCGAGGTGGCCGCGGGCGCCTTCCGCGAAAAAGGTGTATTTGGCGATGAGTTCCATCCCCGGTTGGAAATTGGGACCGGGTGTGCCGTCTTTAAGTACGCCCATGTCGCCCGTGACAACGCCTTTTACAGCGCCGTTTTCGTCGTAGAGCACGTCCGCGCCTGTGAAACCCGGATAAATTTCTACGCCTAGCGCCTCGGCTTGCTCACCCAGCCATTTGGTGACTTCGCCCATGCGCACGATGTAGTTGCCGTGGTTGTCGAAACAGGACGGCAACATAGGGACCGGCAAAGAAAAAGAATTTGTTTCGGTAAAGTACAAAACCTTATCTCTCACGCATGGGACGGTAATCGGCGCACCGCGCTCTTTCCAGTCTGGGATAAGTTCGTTGAGAGATATGGGGTCGAAGGTTGCGCCGGATAGGATATGGGCGCCAATTTCAGCGCCTTTATCGATAAGGCACACCGATACTTCGTGATTACGTTCCGCTGCCAGTTGTTTAAGCCTGATTGCCGCCGCGATTCCTGATGGGCCACCGCCAACAATCAGTACATCGAACTCCATTGATTCGCGTTCCATCCCGTTCTCCTTTCCGGTTCTGCGCTACTTCGTTCGGGGCGTTGTCGTTCGATTGGAGCCTAACCGCACTCTCCGACCGGCTCGCCTTGTTGCTGTGGAACAGTAGTTTAATACGAACGTGGTTTTGTGGCGCTTTTGAACGCAGCAAATTACAGAGAAAGAAAGGCTCTGGCAGTTGCTCTGGCAGTTTTGGCGCCCATGCGTCAAAACAAATAAAAACGGCGGCTTGTTAAAGCCGCCGTTTTGACGCTAAAACTTGGCAGGTCAGGCCGATACCATCATGGATTTGATGGCGGCCGACAGGCGGCTTTTGTGGCGGGCCGCTTTGTTTTTGTGGATGATTTTTTTGTCGGCGATGCTGTCGATGACTTTGGTTGAAGCTCTGTAGACAGCTTGCGCGGCATCTTTGTCACCGGCGGTGACGGCCTTGCGCACCGCTTTGATTGCCGTGCGCAAACGTGAGCGCAGGCTTGCGTTGTGGGCACGGGCCGCGTCTGCCTGACGGGCGCGCTTGCGGGCTTGTGCAGAATTGGCCATTTGACGTTGTCCTGTTCTTGAAAGTTGGTCAAAAAGAAAAGTGTGCGACTCTAAACTATTTGCTGCATCCAATGCAAGAGCCGCTTGCCCTGACAAACGGCTATCATGCCGCCTTTCTGACAGTCGGCCAAAACGCCCCATACCTCCATGAACCTGCTCCGCGCCCTTCTTACCGTCAGCGGCATGACTTTGCTGTCGCGCATCTTGGGGTTTGTCCGCGATTTCGTTATTGCCCGCGTGTTTGGCGCGGGGATGATGACCGACGCTTTTTTTGTCGCGTTCAAACTGCCTAACCTGCTTCGGCGGCTTTTTGCGGAAGGCGCGTTTTCACAGGCATACGTGCCGATTTTGGCTGAATACAAAAATAAGCAGGGGCCTGAGGCGACACGCGCCTTAGTCGACCGGGTAGCTACCCTGCTCGCGCTGGCGGTGGCGGGAGTCGCCCTGTTGGGCGTCTTGGGCGCGCCTTTCATCATCCGCATCATTGCGCCGGGATTCCATGAGAATCCCGATAAGTTTGCCCTCACCATCGAACTCACCCGAATCACGTTTCCGTACATCCTGTTCATCGCGCTAGTGTCGCTGGCGGCGGGCATCCTTAACACTTGGAACCGTTTTGTTGTGCCGGCCTTTACCCCCGTGCTGCTTAACATCGCACTCATCTGCGCGGGGCTTTTTGCCGCGCCGTATTTCAAAACGCCCGTCTTGGCGCTGGCTTGGGGCGTGTTCTTGGGCGGGGCCGTGCAATTGCTGTTCCAAGTACGCCCGCTGATGAAAATCGGCATGCTGCCGCGCCCAAAGTTTGACCCCTATTATCCGGGGGTGCGCCGCATCCTCGTGCTGATGGGGCCTGCCGTGCTGGGGGTTTCGGTCGGCCAATTGTCGTTGGTCATCAACAACATCATTGCTTCGTACCTCCCCGAAGGAAGCGTCTCTTGGCTTTTCTACGCCGACCGTTTTATGGAATTTCCTTCCGGGCTGCTCGGCGCGGCGCTAGGGACAATCCTCCTGCCGAGTCTCTCCAAGCTCCACGCCGACAACCGGATGGAAGATTTCTCCTCGCTGCTTGACTGGGGATTGCGCCTGACTCTGCTCCTGACCCTGCCCGCTACGCTGGCACTGGCCATCCTCGCTGTGCCGCTCATTTCCACATTATTCCAGTACGGTAAATTTACGTTTGATTCCGTGCTCATGACCCGCAACGCGCTGCTGGCTTACAGCGTGGGACTCACCGGCCTCATCCTAGTTAAAGTGCTGGCGCCGAGTTTCTACGCACGGCAGGACATCCGCACCCCCGTCAAAATTGCCATCCTGTCGCTGGCCGCAACCCAAGTGATGAATTTTTTCTTCGTTTATCTGGGGCCGTTGGCTCACGCGGGATTAGCCTTGTCTATCGGCCTGGCCGCTTGCCTGAATGCCAGCTTGCTTTTTATAGGGTTGCGGCGGCGCAAGGTTTACATCCCACAGCCCGGGTGGGGGCGCTTTGCGTTCCAGATGTTTGCGGCACTCGCGGTAATGGGTGCTGTGCTATGGTTTGGCGCAGGTGAAGATGCGGCGTGGGCACATCGCAGCGGCATGGCGCGCGTACTGCGCTTGTCTGTTGTCGTCGTTTGCGGCGCGGCAAGTTATTTCGGCGTGTTGCTTGCCCTCGGTCTGCGCCCACGAGATTTCCGCCGACGCGCGGTGTAGTAAGCTGGATACACGATTACGAAAAACCACACCCAATCAAAAAGGCTTTACATTTTTCAACATTTTTGTATTACCATTTAGCGTCACGGCAAAGCAGGTAGTTTTACGGATTACCTCGCCAGCGTCCGTTTCCCCTTTTGGCTAGGAGCTATCTTTTTGGAGGGATTATTATGGCTTCTTCTTTGTTCGGTTTCCTAACATCCGCTGTTAAAGCAGTTGTCACCGCCATTCCAAAGTTTTCCTCGGTGGTATCCACTGTTTCTTCCATTTTTTCCACCGTTACTTCTACCGTTTCCTCGGTCGTCTCTTCCATTGTTGAAGCGACAACGACGACTTTCAAGATTGTCGATACCCCCGAGAAAACAGTCGAACTCAGCCTCGGTTTGGGCGGAATAGGTGTTGACGTAACCACGCCCGAAAAATCCGTCGATGTCGGCGTGGGCATCAAGGGTGTCAAAGTCAGTGTCGACAAAGACCTTTCTACGCCCGAAAAAGACTTCGACCTTAGCGTTGGCCTTACCGGAGTCAGCGTCAGCGCCATCACGCCAGAAAAAGCCGTCGCGGTGGACGTAGGTCCCTTATCGGGTGTCAGTGTCGCCGTCGCAACGCCCGAAAAGGCGGTTGAAGTCGGTGTCGGCATCTTCAAGGGCGTCGAAGTTGGCGTGGCAACGCCTGAAAAGGCCGTCGAAGTCGGCGTAGGCCCCATACCGGGAGTCCATGTTGCCGTCGCAACGCCTGAAAAGGCGGTTGGAGTTGATGTCAGTCTCTTCAAGGGCGTTGATGTCGCTGTCGCAACGCCCGAAAAATCGGTCGAAGTTGCCGTAGGGCTTACCGAAATCAAAGTCAACGTCGATAAAGACCTCACGACGCCTGAAAAAGACTTCGACCTCGACATCAGCCTCGCGAACGGCCTCAATCTCACTGCCGGGTCTGTCGACTTACATATCCCAGGCCCCGCTACCGTTGTCGCCGGGATTGCCGGGATTGTGACAGACGTTGCCGGAACACTCGGCATCAACGCTACAGCAAACAGCGATGTTGAAATTGTCGGGACGACTGACCTCGCGATTGTCTAAACGCTTTCCTCTGCCTGTTTGATTGTCAAAATCGGCCTTCGGGCCGATTTTGTTTTGCCCTGATTTTTCTGCAAATAACACCCACACTCTCGGACAAGGCACTGAAATTTCGGAGAGGTTCGCTTTCTGCGCTACACGGCACGGCAAGAACCCCGCGAAGTCGTTTTTGTCACCGTGCCTAACCCAAAAAATCTTGCCTATAAGCATCCCTATCCTTACCTAAAAAAAACGGCGTCCAACAGGACGCCGTTTTTTTAACTTTCGCGTCTCAAGTGTCAGAGGCGCTCGTAAATGGTGGTAATGCCTTGCCCACCGCCGATACACATTGTCGCTAGGCCGTAACGGGCGTTGCGGCGCTGCATTTCGTGCAACAGCTTGGTGATGATGACGCTGCCGGTGGCGCTCACCGGATGGCCTAGGGCAATGGCCCCGCCGTTGGGGTTGGTTTTGGCGGAATCAAGCCCAAGCACTTTGGCGACCGTTAGCGATTGCGCGGCAAAGGCTTCGTTAGATTCGATAACGTCAATTTGGTCTAACGTGAGTCCGGCACGCTTGAGCGCAAGCTGCGTCGCGGGGATGGGGCCTTCGCCCATGACATCGTTGGGAACCCCGGCAATGGCGTAGGCCACGAGGCGGGCAATGGGCTTGTAGCCTGCGGCGGCGGCTTTAGAGGCATCGGCCAGCACCAAGAATGCCGCCGCATCATTAACGCCGGAGGCGTTGCCTGCTGTCACCGTGCCGTCTTTTTTGAAGGCGGGCTTCATTTTTGCGAGGGCTTCCAGCGTGGTGCCGGGTTTGGGATGCTCATCGGTATCGAACACGACTTCGCCTTTGCGGGTTTTGAGCGTAATCGGCACGATTTGGCCTTTGAAATAACCCGCTTCCAAAGCGGCGGCGGCGCGTTTTTGGGATTCCAGCGCGAAGGCGTCTTGCTGTTCGCGGGTGATGCCGTGTTTGACCGCAAGGTTTTCAGCGGTAATGCCCATATGGCCAACGCCGAAGGGGTCGGTAATGACCGATACCATTGAGTCGAAGGCGGATGTTTCGCCCATCCGGGCGCCAAAGCGCAATGCGGGCAGCATGTAGGCCGCGCGGGACATGACTTCAACCCCGCCGGCCAGCGCGTAGTCGGTGTCGCCCAGCATGATGGCTTGCGCTGACGAGACAATGGCCTGCATGGCTGAACCGCACAGGCGGTTGACCGCAAAGGCGATGGAACTCATCGGCAAGCCGCCTTGGATAGTGGCCACACGCGCAACATACGGATAACGGGGGTCAGTGGGCATGATGTTGCCTACGGCAGCGTAGGCAATTTCTTTTGGGTCGACGCCAGAACGGGCAATGGTTTCTTTGATAACCAAGCCGCCGAGTTCGGCAGGTTCCAAGTCTTTCAGGGAACCGCCAAACCCGCCCACCGCAGAACGTGCGGCACTTAAAACAACAACTTCACGATTAGCCATTGGAATTCTTCCTCATGTTGAGTTCAATTACCAACCCAGACGGCAATCGCCGTTAGAGCCAGTAACATTAAAAACACGACCAGTGCCCGCCAGACGAGTCCGATCGTAGCTTGTAAATCGTCGACGCCGGCTTTTTCGCCGACACCGACTTCTGGGCTTTCATTTGCTTCGTCGCTGGAGTCTTGTTCGCCGAGCCGTACCCCCAAGGCTCCCGCGCCGCTAGTGACTAGAATGGCGCTGGCACGGTCCGGCCAGAAAGCGGCTTGCGAACGCCAGCAAAGCACCGAATCCTCAAAATTGCCCCCGATGGAGAACAAAACCGCCGTCAGCCTAGAGGGAAGCCAGTCGAGAATCAGGAAGGCATGACACGCAAACTCGCCATAGCGCCGTGCCGCAACGTCAGGGAGGACGGGGGCGGCTTCGACGCCGAGCATCGGGCCGGCGTTATAGTCAGTTGACTTATTCCATTCTTCGTAAAGAAATCTTGCTAAGCGGTACATCACGGCCCCGCAAGGCCCCAGAACCACAAACCAGAACATAATGCCGAATACATTACGGTGCGCCCTGACAAGCGCCTGTTCGATGGTAAGCCGTGCCATGCCGTCGGCGGAAACCCCATCGAACCGCCCGCCCCGCCATTCAGCTAAGAGGTCGCGCGCCCGGCCGGTTTCACCCATACGCAGGGCAAAATGGATGTCGGTGAAATAATGGCTTTCATGGCGGAAACCAAGGGTAAGAAAGAGCACGGCAATACCAAAGAGAAATCCTAGTACCTGCGGAAGCAGGTCGTAGATGAGCGCGCACAAAAGCGTACCGCCTAGGACAACGAGCCCCCAGATGAGTTGCTCATGGTATTTGTGCCCGCCATCTAGCCGCGCAATGAGCCAAGCCGTGAGTTTGCGCAACGGGTCGACGACAGTCTGCTTTGCGGGCAATGGGCGAATCTGCTCGGCCAGCAACACGGCCAACAGCGAAATAAAAGTTAACGCGAGTGTCATTTTGGCGTGGGGGGAACGAAACCTGAAATCTGGTCGGCCCCGCTTGAAAAGAAATGGTTTTCCATTTGCTCGCCAAGGTATTGGCGGGCACGTGGGTCAAGCAGATTCAAACGGTTTTCGTTGATAAGCATGGTTTGGTACTTCACCCACTGTTGCCATGCTTCTTTGGATACGTTCTCGAAAATCCGTTTGCCCAGTTCTCCCGGCACGGGCGGGCGCTCTAGCCCTTCGGCTTCACGTCCTAGTTTGATGCAGTTGACCCTCTTAGCCATTATCCCTTCCTCTCATGTGTTTATTGGGGCACAATTTATCATTTTAACTGCTTATAGTGATTTCACGAATACTTTGGAGCGGCGCTGGAGGTTATAGAGTTCCCTTTTTTGCGCCGGTAGCGCATCGGGGTTGATTTCGCTGAATCCCCGTTCCCTAAACCAGTGCGCCGTGCGCGTGGTCAGCACGAATAGGCGTTCGATTTTGTCTTGGCGCGCCCGCTGTTCGATGCGGCACAGCAGCTGTTCGCCTAGCCCGGCCCGGCGGTATTCCGGCGTCACGGCAAGGCAGGCGAGTTCTGCGGCATTATCTTCTGAAAATCGGTAGAGCGCCGCGCAGCCCACTAGCATCCCATCATATTCCACCACTGAAAAACGGTTGATTTCACGTTCGAGCAATTCCCGGCCGCGCCGTACCAGCGTACCGTCAGCCTCCAGCGGCGAGATGAGCGCCACCAATAAGCCCACATCGTCGGCGGTAGCCTCGCGCAACCGGAATAATGGGTTGCGCGATACGACCGTACCGACTCCCGTAGGCGTAAAAAATTCCAGCAACAGCGCACCGTCTTTGTCGCGGTCAACGAGGTGGCAGCGCGCCACGCCGTTGCGTACCGCACGGATTGCGCACGGCAAATAAAGGTGCAAATCCTCTGTTAAGCCCTCTCCGGCCTCAATATGCTGCTCCGCCTCGTCTGCCGTGACAGAACCCATCAGGCTCCCTTCGCCATCCAGCAGGCCGGGGGCGTCACATAAATAGATGAGTTTTTCCGCTTTGACGGCCACCGCGACAGCTTCGGCAACTTCTTCCATGCACATGTTGAAGATTTCACCTGCGGGCGACATACCGAGCGGCGTAATCAGCACCACGTTTTGCTGGTCGAGGTCGGCATTGATTTCTTCGGCAATGACTTTACGCACCATGCCGGTGTATTGGTAGTCAACCCCATCGACAACGCCTACTGGGCGTGCGGTGATGAAATTGCCGCCCGTCACCCGCATGTAACCCCCTGCCATCGGCGTGTTTGGCAACCCTTGCGAGAGCAATGCCTCAACCTCAAAACGGGTTACTGCCATAGCCGTTTTTACGCACTCCATCGTGGGGAGGTCAGTAACACGCAAACCGTTATAAAACTGGGGAGCCAGCCCACGGCGCATGACTTCCGCATCTATCTGGGGGCGCGCACCATGCACCAGTACCAAACGGATGCCAAGCGCCGCGAGTAGGTTGCAATCGTAAGCAAGGCTTTGGGCGAGCTTGCCTGCCGCGACTTCGCCGCCGAAACCGACTACAAACGTCTTACCGCGAAAGGCGTGGATATAAGGCGCGGCGGCGCGTACCCACGCCACAAACCGGGCGGTGGATTCAAAGTGGTGCGTCCCTGTGGGGGCGGAGGCGTTTCCGGGGGAAGCATCCGGCGTGGGGTCATTCACAGCATCACCTGTCATGGCTCTAGCGAAACTTGCGATTCTAACGCCATGTGTCCCAATCGGTATTGGCAGTTCCTTACGCTGAAGAATACGACTTACAAAATCGTCTTTCCTGAAACTCCGGGCTAGAATCGGAGCCATGCGACAGACTGACACTTCCCCGCTCGACTCCCGTTCCCGTGTTCTGCTTAAGGCGCTGATAGAACGCTATATTGCCGATGGGCAACCCGTCGGCTCGCGTGCCCTATCGCGTACATCCGGGTTGGAACTCTCTCCCGCCACGGTACGTAACGTGATGAGCGACTTAGAGGAAATGGGCTATATCTCCAGCCCGCACACCTCGGCAGGGCGGATACCAACGGCGCGGGGGTATCGTTTTTTCGTCGATGCCTTGCTAACAGTGCAACCAATGGAAAGCGCACAGGTGCAAAAACTGCAAGGCCAGTTCCCGCACGACCAGCCGCAACGTCTGGTGAATTCGGCTTCTCACTTGCTCTCGGATTTAACCCGGTTTGCCGGGGTGGTGGTCGCGCCGCGCCGGGAATCCGCACGCATCCGCCAGATTGAATTTGTCGGGCTGTCTGAAAATCGCATCTTGCTCATCATCGTGACCGAGAGCGGGGACGTGCAAAACCGTATCTTGTTTACCCGCCATGCTTATTCAGCAACCGACCTAATGACGGCGGCTAGTTATCTTAACGAGCATTACGCGGGGCTCGCGTTCGATGAAATCCGCGCACACCTCCAGACGGAACTGCGCCGGATTAGGAACGATATGGGCGAACTGATGGCAGGAGCCATTGAAGCAAGCGCCGATGTCGCGGGGGAGGCCACGGCCAATTATGTTATTTCGGGCGAAACTAATTTGCTGGACGTAGAGGATTTGTCCTCCAACATGTCGCGCCTACGCGAACTGTTCCGGCTATTCGAGCAGCGTACCGGCTTGATGCAGTTGCTTGATTTGTCCCGCCGCGCACAAGGCGTACAGATTTTTATCGGCAATGAGTCGGGGCTTTCGCAACTGGACGTTTGTAGCGTGGTGACTGCGCCCTACGAAGTAGACGGGCAGGTTGTCGGCTCTGTGGGGGTTATTGGCCCTACCCGAATGGCTTACGACCGAGTCATTCCGATTGTCGACATTACCGCCAAGTTACTGTCGAATGCTTTGTCTTCCGGCAGCTAAAACCCCGGTATGCCTCGCTTCAAACCCGAACCCACGGCCACAGGAAACGGACACCGCATCGGTGTGTTGCTGGTTAATCTTGGTACGCCTGAAGCGCCCACAGCGGGAGCTTTGCGCCCTTGGTTACGGCAGTTTCTTTCCGACCCACGGGTCATCGAATTGCCGCCCCTGCTGTGGCAACCGATTCTCAATGGCATCATCCTTGTTACCCGTCCCCGCAAATCAGCCAAAAAGTACGCCAGCATTTGGACAGCAGAAGGTTCCCCGCTCAAAGTACATACCAAACGTCTTGCGTCGCTGTTAGGTGAGTCGCTTAATCGCGGGCTTGATGCGGGCAACAGCATCTTGGTGAGTTGGGCGATGCGTTATGGCGCGCCGGGTATCGTCGAAACACTCGATTGCCTTCGCGCACAGGGTGCAAACCGCATTGTGGTGGTGCCGCTTTACCCGCAATATGCGGGAAGCACTACCGCTAGCACGCTGGATGAAGTTGCACGGGCTATGCGCGGCTGGCGCAATGTGCCCGAGCTGCGTTTTGTGCGCAGTTTCCCAGACAATGCCGGTTACATCGCCGCCCTAGCGGCGAGTGTGCGCGAACATTGGGTACGCCACGGACGGGGGGATTGCCTTGTAGCGAGTTTTCACGGCCAGCCCGTGCGCTCCGATGAACAGGGCGACCCATACCGCGCCGAGTGTTTTGTGACAGCACGCCTGCTGGGGGAGGCGCTGGCTTTGCCGCCGGAAAAACTACATGTAACGTTTCAGTCCCGCTTTGGGGGCGCAAAATGGCTGGAACCTTACACACAGCCTACCGTTGAGGCGCTTGCCGCGTCAGGCATAAAACGGGTTGATGTTATTTGTCCCGGTTTTGCTGCCGACTGCTTGGAAACATTAGAGGAAATCGCCCTGCTGTGCCGCGATGCCTTTCTGGCTCACGGCGGGGAGGCGTTTCATGCCATTGCCTGCCTCAATACGCGCCCGGAATGGGTATCCGCGCTAGACGGAATCATCCGCCAGCATTTGGCGGGGTGGGTTTAGGCATCATCCATCAGTTGCCAGTTACTCATCGTCGTCGTCATACCGGCCGTGGCGGAAGCATTGGAGGCGGTTGCGGCCCCGCAGTGTTCTGCGTGGACAAGCGCCAGTGCGCCAAAACGGTGGGCAAGCACCGAAGCCACCTCACGGCGGAAGGATTCCTGCACTTCTTCGGTTGCCAAAACGAGGGCAGACGGGTTGATTTCGAGCCAAGTAATCGGCTCAAGTGACACAACAGTCATTGGCTGGCGATGCTTGAGCCTGTCTAGCCAAGCCAGTTCGCCAAAAATAGTTCCCGGCCCCAGTTCCATCACCCTGCGGCCTGATACAGACAGCTCAACGCGGCCTTCTAGTAGTACGCCAAAACGCTGTTCGGTATCGCCCTCGCGTATCAATTTTGCATATCCCGGCGCACTGCGCCATACGCCGATGCGAAGGATTTCCCACAGCTCGACATCATCAAATTCAGTAAAAAATACCTGTTTGCGCAACATCGAAAAATGCCGGGTATCCGCCTGGACATCATCTTCATCAAGAATTTTGTAGCGAATCGCAGAAAGGTCTTTGGCAAAATCCGCGCCGTTTTTGTAGCGCGAGTAAAGGTCTTTTTCCATTGCCTTGCGGATGACTACGTCCACCTGCTCGGAGACATCCGGGTTGAGATGCGACACAAGAGGCGGGTCGGCATTGATGATTTTGTAGACCAGTTGCGCCGGATTGGCGGCACGGAACGGCAACCTTCCCGCCAGCAAGTGGAACATCACCGCCCCAAGCGAATAGAGGTCGGTTTTTTGGTTAAGGGGATAATTTTTGATTTGCTCAGGACTCATGTACGCCGGAGAGCCGACGCCCATAATAAAAGTTGAATCGGTTTCAATTTTTTTGTTGATATTGAGCGCCAGCCCGAAATCGGTAATCCGCACATCGTCATTGCCGTCGACCATGATGTTGGCCGGTTTGATATCGCGGTGCACGATACCCTCGCGGAAAGCATAATCAAGCGCCATACAGCATTTGAAAATAATGCCGATAACCCGGTGCACGGGCAAGCGGTGCTCAAAACTGCAAAACCGCTCCAGCGTTGTGCCGGGGAAAAATTCCATGATGACATAGGCTTGTCCCGGCTTAATGACTACATCGTGTATTTTAATGATATTGGGATGATTTAGCCGCCGCGCCACAGACTCTTCAGCCCGCAGGAGTTTAAGCAGACGGCGGTTCATCTTGGCGCTGTCGTTGCCATCGCTGCTGAACCGGATGAGCTTGAGCGCAACAGATTTTGAAAAATCGGGATGCGTGGCTTCATAGACGGTTGCGGTTGCGCCGCGCCCGACTTCGCGCACGATGCTGTACTCACCAATTTTTGCAGGAATCTGCTCCATGACCTTTCCTATCCCGCTATCTACTATATGACAGAGATGTATCAGCCAATGCGTATTCTGTCATGTTCTTTTACTTTCACGGAAAAAACGCTAAGTCAATCCTAATCTGGCAAGGGTTACACTGTTGCGTCATTATGTTCCACGGTAGACGCTCTTTCACGGAGATATTGCTTGAGCACCGCCATTGATTTTCTTATCTGCCCGCGCTGGCTGGTTCCGGTTGTCCCCGATAATGTCACCCTAGAACGGTACAGCGTTGCTGTCCAAAAAGGCCGTATCGTCGATATTTTGCCCCAATCCGAAGCCCGGTCGCGCTACCAAGCGGGCGAAGTCATTGAATTACCCGCGCACGCGCTGATTCCCGGCCTCATCAACCTACATGCCCACGCCGCCATGAGCCTAATGCGCGGGTTATCTGATGACCTGCCGCTAGAACGCTGGCTAAACGATGTGATTTGGCCGGCCGAGTCCCGGCATGTGTCGCCCGCTTTCGTGCGGGACGGGACACGGCTTGCTATCGCCGAAATGCTGCGCGGAGGCATCACAACCTGCAACGACATGTATTTTTTTCCCGACGATGCGGCCAAGGAATTTGCCGAAGCGGGCATGCGTGCTGTGGTAGGTCTCATCGTGGTTGATTTTCCAAGCGCCTGGGCTAGTGATACCGATAGCTACCTGCACAAAGGGCTTGCTGTCCGAGATAAATGGAGCGGGCATTCCCTTATCCGGTTTGCCCTTGCCCCGCATTCCCCTTACGCAGTTTCAGATGCCGGACTGGAACGGGTTGCCTGTTTAGCAACAGAATTAGATTTGCCCATTCATATCCACGTCCATGAAACCGCTAATGAAATCAGCGACAGCATCAAAACCACAGGGGCGCGCCCGCTAGCCCGGCTTGAACGCTCAAACCTGCTCGGGCCAAGCCTGACGGCAGTACACGCTGTCCATCTGGACGAGAACGAACTCGCGCTACTGGCCAGGCGGGGTTGCAGCGTTGCCCATTGCCCTAGCTCAAACATGAAACTCGCCAGCGGCATCGCCCCCGTTCCAGCCATGATTCGCCACGGCATCAACATTGGGCTAGGAAGCGACGGCGCGGCCAGCAACAACCGGCTCGATCTTTTTCAGGAAATGCGCCAAGCCGCGCTGTTGGCTAAAGTAAGCAGTTCTGATGCCAGTGCTGTCCCCGCGCACACTGCCCTACGCATGGCCACACTTGGCGGCGCACGGGCGCTAGGGCTTGAGGGCTTGGTCGGCTCAATTGAAATCGGCAAACGTGCTGACCTTTGCGCCGTGGCATTCGACAGCCCGTTCACAACGCCCTGTTTCGACCCTCTATCCCATTTGGTTTACGTTTGCGACCGTCAACAAGTCTCGCATGTTTGGGTTGACGGCAACATCCGCGTCCGGGATGGAAAAACATTGTTGCAAAATAGCGACAATGAATTGCTTGCACTTGCATCCCTATGGCAAACTAGACTTGTTTAGCTGAGTTGGAATCCCGCTCAATCAACAGAAGTCGCTGAATGACGATCAAGGTTATTCGGCATAGTTCCTGCGGCACTGTCTTGCCCTTCACAACTGAGGAAACCATGACCAAACACAACCAGAAGCTGCTCGCGCTGGCCGCCATTGCCTCGATTGGCCTGTCCGCTTCCACCGCCTTTGCACAAACGAAAGAT
>JAIRPB010000141.1 GCA_031257305.1 Azoarcus sp. | reverse complement strand
TAACCGTAAGGTCTTCCCTGACTGTTTTATGCAAGCCGCCCTGCATGGCATAAAAGCTCAAGCCCGAATACATTACCGCTACTACGATAGTCAGCATAATCAGCGCGGCAACGACTTTTTCATAAACGGATTCGTTTATTTTGCGAAGTGTCCTCATTCCGTTTCCCCCCGGCACGCCTAGCTTGTTCCCAACAAACAGGCCGATGCCCAATATGCAGTCGCCACATTAAATCTTTCCGGCATCAATCACCGTAATTGCTTTTATTTAACTGCACATCATTGAAACAGACTGTGAGAATATGCTGTTTGGTACGCGAAAAAACTTTATCGCCGACAGAAAAAATTCTTCGTAAAACCCGCCCCGCCGTCAAGCCATTAAATAACGCCCCGCCATAGCGGGCATAGCGAAGCAAACCATGCTGCTATTCCAGCCACCCTGGATTGCTTCGTCGCTTCGCTTCTCGCAATGACGTGCCATAATTTGGGTTAGGCAGGTATGGGAACTATTCCATATATCTGGCTCGTTAGATACAAGGGGTTACGTGCCGCCCCCCCGGCTCAGCGCGCCGTTTACCGCGCTCTGAGAGAGGACTTCCTGGCCCGGAGCACCGTTCACCGTGCTCGGAGTGCGGACTTCCCGACCCGGAGCGCGGTGTTCCTCGCTCTGAGGGAGGTCTTTTCCTGGCCCGGAGCGCCGTTTACCGCGCTCAGAGCGGCGATGTCCGTGCTCTGAGCCGGAACTTTCCCGCTTTTCAGGGGAAACTTCCCGCAAAAAGAAGGGCATGCCGATTCTTTGAGAGGGGATTTCCCGGCTCGGAGTGCCGTTCACCGTGCTCAGAGTGCCGTTCATCGTGCTCGGAGCGGGGATGAAACGGGTTACGACGGCTTGCGCTTGCTGCTGGGGAGGCGGGCTTTGGGTTCTTCATTCACCGCCCGTGCGCTGGGAATATTCTGTTCCGCTGCTACTTTCACGGCTTTATTAAAGACGGGGGCCGCTTGGTAGGCAGTCTGGGTATGAATGCCACGCCCGCCCTCTGCGGGCGTCCCCCTGAAAACCTCTCCCTCTGGGAGAGGAGCGGTTTTCTGGATTTCGCGACTACGCTTCGCGCAAAACCCCGGCATGGCCGGGAAAAATTATGAATCGGGAATCAGGATTCTACCCGCAGCAGATAGGGGACGCCCCGGATGCCGAGTTTTTCTCTGAGCCTTAAATTGCGGTCGAGCGCCGAGGTGTCGCAATCGCCGGGGCCTGTGGGCGGGGTGCGGTTGAGCATCCAGTTATTCCAAGCGGAGGCGGGGTCTGGGGCGCACCAGATTTGCTTGGATTTGACGGTTGAATCTTTCGAGAGGATGGGCAGCAGGAAGGTGTAATGGGTGATGTTGCTGATGCGCGAGATGTTTTGGTCAAGTTCGGCGCAATAGGGGCAGTTTGGGTCCTCAAAACTGACCAGCACTAATTCGCCGTTACCGCGAACTTGTTTAATGGCTTGGTCTAATGGCAGGGCATCCGGGGCAATGCGGCTTTCCACGGCTAAAAGGACGGCCTGTAGGGCTTCTTCATCGGAAAGCGGCGCTTTGTTATGGGGCCGGGAGTAGAAAAAACCGGCCACGGCGAAAAAAAGAATGAGAAAGAAGAGTTGTTTGCGGTTTGGCATGGTCACTCCAATGTGTCCATGCCCAGAATGTCTCTTAAATGGGTTATCAGCGCCGTGCATTGTTCGTCAGAGCCGATAGAGATGCGCAGGTACTGCGAAATTCTTGGCATATTGAAATGGCGCACGATAATGGCGCGCTGGCGGAGGTCTGCGGCGAGTTTGGCCGCGTCGTGGCCGGGATGCCGGGCAAAAACGAAATTGGCTGACGACGGCAGGACCTCAAAACCGAGCGCCTGTAACTGTGGGATGAGCGCCACACGGGAGGCGATGATTTTGCGGCGGTTTGACTGGAACCATGTTTCGTCTTCCACCGATGCGATTGCGCCGGCGAGGGCTAAACGGTCGAGGGGGTACGAGTTAAAGCTGTTTTTGATGCGTTCTAGGCCGGCGATTAAATCGGGATGCCCGATAGCAAAACCCACACGCAACCCGGCCAGCGCGCGGCTTTTTGAGAGCGTGTGGACAACCAGCAGGTTGGGATGCTGGCCCACAAGGGGCACGGCGCTAGAGCCTTCTTCGGCAAAGTCGATGTAAGCCTCATCTACTAGCACGACGGCTTCTGGGTTGGCGGCAACGATACGTTCAACATCAGCCCGTTCTAGTAATCGTCCTGTGGGGGCGTTTGGGTTGGGAAAAATGATGGCGCCCGCACGGTTTTTTTTATTGGGAAAATAATCTTCCGGGCGGAGAAAGAAATCGTTATCTAACGGAATCTGGCGGTATTCAATGCCATAAAGACCGCAATAGACGGGATAAAAGCTGTAGGTAATATCCGGCATCCACAATGGGCGGTCATGTTTGAGCAAACCGATAAAAGCGTGTGCCAGCACCTCGTCGGAGCCGTTGCCTACAAACACTTGTGCCGGTTCTACCGCATAGCGTTTTGCCAGCGCGGCTTTGAGTGCTTTGGCGTCTGGGTCGGGGTAGAGCCGCAACGTATCGGCAGTGGCCGCCCGGATAGCTTCCAGCGCACGGGGGGAAGGGCCGTAAGGGTTTTCGTTTGTGTTGAGTTTAACGGGACGGTCAAACGCGGGCTGTTCGCCCGGAACGTAGGGCGTGAGGCCGTGGGTGACGGCGCTCCAGTAATGGCTCATGGGGAAATGATGTGAATCCAAAAAAGAGAGACAGATAACGGGTGATGGTATCATGGCGGGGTTTTTTTCATCTTCTACAGCCCGTTCATTCAATATGCGTCAGGCCAACCTCACCCGGCAAACCGCTGAAACCCGTATTTCGGTGCGTATCGAATTAGACGGCACGGGACAGGCAAAACTCGATACGGGCGTGCCGTTTCTCGACCATATGCTTGACCAAGTCTCAAGGCATGGTTTTATTGACCTTGACATACATTGCGAGGGCGACATCCATATCGACGACCATCATTCGGTTGAAGATATTGGCATTGCGCTAGGTCAGGCGTTTTCCCAAGCGGTGGGCGATAAAAAAGGCGTGCGCCGTTATGGGCATGCTTATGTCCCGCTGGATGAATCGCTCTCAAGGGCGGTGATAGACCTTTCCGGCAGGCCCGGGCTTTTCTATTCCGTTGATTTTGCCCGGGAGCGCGTGGGCGGGTTTGACGTAGACCTTGCCCGTGAGTTTTTCCAAGGTTTTGTCAATCACGCCGGGGTGACGCTACATATCGATAACCTTCGCGGGGACAACGCGCACCACCAATGCGAAACCGTTTTCAAAGCGTTTGGCCGTGCGCTGCGCATGGCGGTGGAGCGCGATGAGCGTGCGGCGGGCGTGGTGCCTTCCACCAAAGGCATCCTTTGAAACACAGCCACTTTGGGCGGCAGGGCGCTGCCCCAGCAAAAAATTGAAAAATGAGCACGGTCGCTATCATTGATTACGGCATGGGTAATCTGCGTTCGGTTGCCAAAGCCATTGAGCACGTTGCGCCGCAATTCCGAGTAGAAGTAACTGCCGAACCGTCACGGGTTGCCGCCGCCGACCGGGTTATTTTTCCCGGCCAAGGGGCAATGCCCGACTGCATGCGCGAACTCGACCAACGCGGCTTGCGCGCCGCCGTGCTAAGCGCGGCAGCGTCCAAGCCGTTTCTGGGCATCTGCATTGGCCTGCAAATGCTGTTTGAACATAGCGACGAGGGCGACGTGCCGGGACTGCAAGTGTTTGAAGGCAACGTGGCGCGTTTCCCCGACATGCGCGACGCGGCGGGCATGTGCCTTAAAGTGCCGCACATGGGCTGGAACGAAGTCCATCAGCGGCAGTCCCACCCGCTTTGGGAAGGCATTCCTGACGGGAGCCGTTTTTATTTCGTGCACAGTTTTTATGCCCAACCTGCCAATTCTGCCCTGATTGCATCTGAAACAAATTATGGCGTCCGCTTTACCAGTGCCGTGGGGAGGGCTAATATCTTTGCGGTTCAGTTTCACCCCGAAAAAAGCGCCCACATGGGTTTACGCCTGTTGTCGAATTTCATCCGCTGGGTTCCCTGAAACGCGCTTCCCCCTTCTGCACTGTCCAATTCCTTAGTTCCAGTATGTTGCTCATTCCTGCTATAGACCTCAAGGACGGCCATTGTGTCCGCCTCAAGCAAGGCGAAATGAACGAGGCCACGGTATTTTCAGAAGCGCCCGCCGACATGGCGCGCCATTGGATTGAACAGGGGGCACGGCGTCTGCACCTCGTCGATCTCAACGGCGCGTTTGCGGGCAAACCCGTCAACGGCAAAGCCATCCGCGCCATCGTCGAGGAAGTGGGCGACGACATTCCCGTGCAGTTAGGCGGCGGCATCCGCGATTTGGATACCATCGAAATGTATCTCGACAGCGGCATCAGCTACGTCATCATCGGCACGGCGGCCGTGAAGCATCCGGGCTTACTGCACGATGCATGCGGCGCGTTCCCGGGACACATCATCGTCGGGCTAGATGCGCGTGACGGCAAAGTAGCTGTTGACGGCTGGTCAAAAGTCACAGGCCACGATGTGGTCGACCTTGCGAAAAAATTTGAGGATTACGGCGTTGAAGCGGTGATTTACACCGACATCGGGCGCGACGGCATGCTCTCTGGCGTCAATATCGAAGCCACGGTGCGTCTGGCGCAGGCGCTTCATATCCCGGTCATTGCCAGCGGCGGCGTCGCAAACCTAGCCGACATCGAAGCCCTGTGCGCCATCGAAGACGAAGGCGTAACGGCGGCAATTACCGGACGCGCCATTTACGAAGGAACGCTCAATTTCGCCGAGGCGCAGGCCAAAGCCGACCAACTCGCGGCAAAAGGCAGCGATGTGCCTTATTGAAAACATAGATGAATTGTCGTTTGACGACATTGAACGTATCGAAAAGCTCACGTTACATCGGCCTAGAGCTTGTGCCGGAATATGTCCGTTTGGCAGAAAGGGCTTGCCTGCGGGCATCACAGGCCGCGAGCGGGCAAACGCTGAAAGAACTGTGCGGTGATTCGGCTAAGGTTGCCGAACAGCCATTTCAATTTGGGTTTTTGTAGGAACGTATCACTATGGCACTTGCCAAGCGCATTATCCCTTGTCTTGATGTTCACGCCGGAAGGGTTGTGAAAGGGACGAATTTTGTTGA
This sequence comes from Azoarcus sp., assembly GCA_031257305.1. Lineage (GTDB taxonomy): Bacteria > Pseudomonadota > Gammaproteobacteria > Burkholderiales > Rhodocyclaceae > WRNU01. The sequence goes on along the minus strand of JAIRPB010000141.1, from coordinate 29,568 downwards.
TTTGCGTGACGCGGGCGACCCGGTGGAAGTTGCGCGGCGCTATGACGAGCAAGGGGCGGATGAAATCACGTTTCTGGATATTACCGCCAGTTCTGATGCCCGTGACATTATCGTTTCGGTGGTCGAAGCCGTGGCGGGGCAGGTTTTTATCCCGCTCACCGTAGGCGGCGGGGTGCGCACGGTGGAAGACGTGCGGCGGCTTCTCAACGCCGGGGCGGACAAAGTGAGCATTAACACGGCGGCGGTCAACAACCCGCAAGTCGTGCGGGAAGCCAGCCGCAAAGTGGGCAACCAGTGCATCGTTGCGGCCATCGACGCCAAGCTGAAAGCGCCGGGGCTGTGGGAGGTTTTTACCCACGGCGGACGCCGGGGCACGGGGCTGGATGCGGTGCAGTGGGCGCAAAAACTAGAAAACCTCGGCGCGGGAGAGATTCTGCTAACCAGTATGGATAGGGACGGCACACATTCCGGGTTTGACCTCAAACTGACCCGCGCCGTGGCAGATGCGGTGTCCATCCCGGTGATTGCCAGCGGCGGCGTGGGAACGCTTGAACATCTGGCTGACGGCGTCAGCATAGGCCATGCCGACGCGGTGCTGGCGGCGGGTATTTTTCACTTTGGCAAACACACGGTACGCGAAGCCAAAGAACTGATGCAAACACGCGGGATTGAGGTGCGCCTGTGAGCGCGGATTGGCTCGACGCCATCCGGTGGGATGCCGCAGGGCTTGTCCCGGTTATTGCGCAGGATGCGGCCAGCGGCAAGGTGCTGATGTTCGCGTGGATGAACCGTGACGCGCTAGCGCAAACCGTTGAGACGGGCGAAGCCGTTTATTGGTCGCGTTCGCGTTCCCGCCTCTGGCATAAAGGCGAGGAATCCGGGTACACGCAAAAAGTGCTGGAAATCCGAACCGATTGCGACAGCGACGTAATATTGCTTTCCATCGTCCAGACAGGCGGCATCGCTTGCCACACGGGGCGGCAAAGTTGTTTTTTCCAACGCCTTTCCGGCGGAGTATGGGAAGATTCCGAGCCTGTCCTAAAAAACCCGGACGCTATTTACGGAAAAGCCTCCCATGACTGACCCCGACGATGTTTTCACCCGGCTTGACGCTTTGCTTGCCACACGTAAAGGCGCAAATCCTGAAAGTTCCTATGTCGCCAAACTCTTTGCCAAAGGGCCTGACGCCATCCTCAAAAAAATTGGCGAAGAATCCGCCGAACTCATCATGGCCAGCAAAGACGGCAAAACAGACAGCATCGTTTATGAAGCGGCGGACGTGTTTTTTCATATCATGACGCTGCTCGCTTTCCACGGCCTTTCTATTGGCGACGTGCGCCGGGAACTGGCGCGGCGCGAAGGGGTTTCGGGAATCGAAGAAAAAAGGGCGCGGCAGGTAAAATAGCGTCTCTTAAACACTGGGACACTGGAAAAAATATGACGGACTGTATTTTCTGCAAAATCGTCGCCGGCGGCATTCCCGCTAAAAAGGCGTATGAGGACGAATGGGTGTTTGCTTTTCACGACATCCATCCTCTGCGTCCCACGCACGTGCTCGTAATTCCCAAAAAACACATCCCTTCTCTGGCGCACGTTGGCCCGGAGGACGAACCTGTTTTAGGGCGGATGCTGTCCGTTGCGCAAAAATTAGCGGCAGAAAATGGCAGCGGGGACGGTTTCCGTTGCATCATCAACACGGGCAGGATTGGCGGGCAAGAAGTGCCGCACCTGCATTTACACATTTTGGGCGGGCCAGAACCGGTCGGCCCGATGGTAACGAAATTGAAGGAGAACGCTTAATGGGCGCAGGAAGCTGGGTGCACTGGGTAGTTGTTCTGTTAATTGTCGTGCTCATTTTTGGCACGAAAAAACTACGCAATATCGGCGCGGACCTTGGGGGCGCGGTCCGCGGTTTCAAAGAAGGCATGAAAGGCGCAGAAAACGCTGACAACGCCCCGCCGCAGCAGATTACCGCGCAAGAAGGGACGGTGATTGAAGGCGAGGCGCGTGAAAAAACCGTTAGCAGCACAGACAAGCCGGCCTAATCATCCGATGCCGGGTTTCTGAAACATGTTCGACATCGGTTTTTCGGAACTCGTCGTCATCGCCATTGTTTTGCTAGTGGTTGTGGGTCCCGAACGCCTGCCCAAGGTGGCGCGCACCGCCGGACATTTGTTCGGGCGGATGCAGCGTTACGTCTCTGACGTAAAAGCTGAAATCCGGCGCGAAATCCAGCTTGAGGACCTCAAAAAAATACAGCAGCAAACGCAAGAGATGGACCAAGCCTTCCGCAAGGAAATGGATGAAATCCAGTCCGGCATGCGGGAGGCGCTCCGCCCCGACGAACCTCCCCCCGCTACGCCGCCGCAGGCACCCCCTCCGGCCGCGGCCATCGAGCCTAGCAAGCCACAGCCCGAAGCGGCGCTTGATGCCCCCGTGGTGGCCGCGCCCGAAAAAACGGCGGATAGCGTATGAGCGGGGAAATCCTAGACGAAAGTTTCATCTCGCATCTCGTCGAGTTGCGGACCCGCCTGCTGCGTTCCATTATTGCCATTGGGATACTTTTCCTGTGCCTCATGCCGTGGGCCAAAGAGTTGTACGCCTTACTGGCACAGCCTTTGCTGGCAAAACTGCCGAATGGCGGGCAAATGATTGCGACGGACGTAGTCGGCGTGTTCTTAGTGCCGATGAAAGTGGCGCTGATGGTAGCTTTCCTCATCGCCCTGCCCTATGTCCTCTATCAGGCATGGGCATTTGTTGCGCCGGGGCTTTATTCGCACGAAAAACGTCTGGCGCTGCCCTTGGTGGCAATGAGCGTGGTGCTTTTTTTCGTCGGCATGGCTTTTGCGTATTTTCTGGTGTTTCCTGCCGTATTTGCGTTCATGGCCAAAATCGCGCCGGAAGGCGTGGCTTGGATGACCGACATTGAAAAATACCTCTCCTTCGTTTTAAGCACGTTCATTGCCTTTGGCGTGGCGTTTGAAGTGCCCATCGCCGTCATCCTGCTAGCCAAAGCCGGGGTAGTGTCGGTAGAAAACCTGCGTAAAGCGCGGCCTTACGTCATCGTTGGCGCGTTCATCATCGCCGCAGTAATTACCCCGCCGGATGTGGTATCGCAGATTATGTTAGCCATCCCCGTCTGCCTGCTGTTTGAAGCAGGGCTTTTTGTCGCGGCGGCCATTACAAAGACAGAGGAACAGGCGGAAAACGCTGGGTAAGCGGGCGTCACGGCATGCCGTGCCCCTGCCGCGCAGGTTTTTTGTAGGGGCGATTGTTAATCGCCCGTTTTCTGTTCAGGCGCTTGTGTGGGGGCGCTTGTTACGCGCCCGAAAAACCGTCGGGCTGGATTGTGCGGGCGCTTGACAAGCGCCCCTACGGCGCTTTCATGGGTATGTCCGTGGCGCATCTTATCCCCGCCCCAACCCAAACCGGCGCGCCAGCGTGTCGGGGATGCCTTGATGGCTTGCGCGCGGGGAGCGCACGCGGGTTTTGAGCATTTCCGGCTGCCATGAATAAATGGTTGCTTCGCCTGTTGTCTGTACGGCGGCGCGGAGCGCTGGCAGGAGTTCGTCTGAATAGCGCGGCACATAGGCAACAGCCGATATTTCATCACCCGCCCACATAAACCCGTGTTTTGGGCGATACGGCGTCAAACTGCCCAAGTGCATGAGCGATAACGAATGCCACACTTCTTCGTGGTCAATGTCCAATAATTCGGCGGGCGCGACGCGGCGGCAGCGCAAGTAGGCAAAATTACCGCCCAAGCCTTCCTCGCCGTTATACCCATTGATAACACGCCGGATTCTTTCCGCGCAGATGTCGCGGCAGAGGTTTTTATCGGGGTTTTCCGACGTGGCTTCCGTATTGGAAACCAAAATAAATTTCCGATTCCCGCCGTCCTCTTTATTCATTTTTAAGACGGCGTGTCCTGTTGTGCCGCTGCCGGCGAAGAAGTCTAGGATGATGTCGTTTTTGCCGGTAGCGAGATGTATAGCTCGATGAATTAAGGCAATAGGCTTAGGGAAATCAAATTCTGTGATTCCAAATTGTCTAAGCTCTAAAGTTCCTCGTTCTGTAGTAAATTGAGGTTCTGCCCAAATGGATTTTGCTTTTACGGTTTCCTTACGATATTTTTCATAGATGTTATAACCGCCCGTGCTGACTTTTTTAGCAACAACATCAGACTTCATTGTGTTGGCTGATATGCTTTCGTTTGCCGTACCGATACTCCATCTCCAGCAACTATCTTCATTTGATGAATTTTTTGGAAAAACTTCAACAAAAAACTCACTGCTCTTTACCACAGATACCGCCAAATGCCCATTTGAATCTACTGAATTTGGGTTGACATAAAACGGATAGTATAAATTTGGACGGTTAAAGCGTCCAAATTTCGGATTTCTATTTCTTAATTCTCTGATATTGAAATTGCCAATCATATCGACTAAATTCAAATCATTGTTTTCTTCTGTTTTTGGAATTTCATTAAATTCGACGGATTCGCTTTTTGTGTAAACTAAAAGATATTCATGTGTTTTGGCAATTTGTCGATAGGTATGCCCTCTAATATTTGATTGAATAATCACTTGAGTATAAAAATGACTCTCACCAAAAACCTTGTTGCAAAGAAGCCGTAAATTCGCCTGCTCATTATCATCAATACTAATAAAAATCACGCCGTCTTGCTGCAGCAATTCTTTGGCAAGGGTTAGGCGCTGGTACATAAACTCTATCCACGTAGAATGCCGCCAGAGGTCATTAGCATCAATAAAACGGTCGTTATAAACAAAGTCTTTATTGCCCGTGTTATACGGCGGGTCGATATAAATACATTTCACCTGCCCCGAATAACACATTTTTAAGTGGCGCAAAGCGTCAAAATTGTCGCCCTCAATAATCAGGTTTTGATAAGGGGCGTTGCCCGCGCTCAAAGACGCATCAAAATACAGGGCGACAAAGTCGGAATTCAAAGCGTTGTCGCGCTCAATCTCGTTTGCCTCCCAATGAAGCCCGAATTTCGTCTGCCTATCCCGCGCCTCCAAAAGGCGAATGAGTTCGGTATGAGATAAAGAGGCGTATTTGGATGTTGTCATTCACGGATTTTAGTCTACAAAACAAGGTCAGTGCCTTCAGGGACGTTTCGAGTTTCTTTCTTCCCGTGCAGCGGTAGCTAACCCCTGCGGGATGGAAGATACAAGGGGCAGGTTTCAAACCCGCCCTGTTTGAAAATCGCTTGGTTTGAAAAACGGTATTTACGCCGAACCCGCTAAATGACAGCACACCCTATGCCTACTTCCCAATTCCTGTAGCGCCGGGAACGTTGCTTTGCACACCGCTGTAGCGTACTGGCAGCGTGGATGAAAATAACATCCCGCAGGGGGGGCAAGCGGCGAGGGCGTGTCTGCCACGATGTTGGGTTTTGCCGTGCTGGTATCGGTTTCGGCATCCACGCGGGGTACGGCGGCCAGCAGCATCCGGGTATAAGGATGGGCGGGCGTTTCTAGCACTTGCGCCGCAGGGCCTTGTTCAACGATGCGCCCTAGATACATCACCGCGACTTCATCCGCCATGTAACGTACAACGGCTAGGTTATGGGTGATGAAAAGGTAAGCCAGCCCCCGTTCTTTTTGCAATTCGCACATGAGGTTGAGCAACTGCGCTTGGACGGACACATCTAGCGCGCTGGTGGGTTCGTCGCAGATGAGGACGCGGGGAGACACTGCCAGCGCGCGGGCAATGGCGATGCGCTGGCGCTGCCCGCCGGAAAATTCGTGCGGGTAACGCCAGCGCATGTCGGGCGACAGCCCTACCCGCTCGAGCAGTTCATCGACGGTACGGCGGCGTGCCGCCATCCCGTTGCCGATGCCTAGGCTCACCATGCCTTCTTCGAGAATATCGCCGATGCACAGCCTCGGGTTGAGCGAAGCAAACGGGTCTTGGAACACCATCTGCACGGCACGGCGCATGGCAAGCATGGCGGCGCGGCTACGGGGGCGCAGGAGTGAGCCATCAAACAAAACGGTGCCTGCCGTGGGCGGCGTGAGATGCAGTATGGCGCGGCCCACCGTGGTTTTGCCGCACCCCGATTCGCCAACTAGCGCAAGCGTCCTGCCCGGTGCCAGATTCAGGCTCACGCCATCCACTGCCCGGACCCATCCTGCCGTGCGCCGGAAAAGCCCTTTTTTTACCGGAAAATGCACGGATAAATCACGTGCCTCCAGCACATGCCCGCCAGAAGGGGGCGTGTTTTCCGTTATCGCTACCTTACCGGCTTTTTGCCTAAGCTGTATCTCGGCACTTTGTTCATAAAGATGGCAGCGCACCCCCCGCCCGTTGACGGTATGCCAGTTTGGCGCATCGGTTTGGCAACGTTCGGATGCGCGGTGGCAACGGGCGCCGAAGCGGCAACCGATAAAGTTTTGGTCAAACGAGGGAACGCCTCCCGGCAAAGCGTCGAGCATTCGTCCGCGTACCGCGCCATCTGGCAGGGCGGCGAACAGCCGCTGGGCGTAAGGGTGCAAGGGCGCGGCAAAAAACGCTTCGCGGGAGCCGGTTTCGATAAGTTCGCCTGCATAAAGCAAACCGACGTGATGCGCCATGCGCGCGACCACGCCGAGGTCGTGCGTAATGAGCAGCATCGCCATGCCGCGCTCCATCTGGAGACGGGCAAGCAAATCCAGCACTTGTGCTTGGATGGTGACATCAAGCGCCGTGGTTGGCTCGTCGGCAATCAGCAATTCCGGCTCGCCCGCCAGTGCCATTGCAATCATTGCCCGCTGTTTCATCCCGCCTGAAAACTGAAACGGGTAATCGTCAAGCCGCGATGCCGCCGCCGGTATACCGACTTTTTCTAGCTGGCGCTGTATTTCGGTTCGGGCCGCTTTGCCCCGGAGTCCGCGATGTAGCGCCAAGCTCTCCCCAATCTGTGCCCCGATGGTCATAACCGGGTTGAGGCTGGTGGCAGGTTCTTGAAAAATCATGCCGATTCGCCCGCCGCGCACCTCACGCATGCGGGCTTCAGGCAACGCGAGCAAATCTTGGCCGCAAAGAAGCACCCGGCCAGAAGATATTTTTGCGGCATCGGGCAGCAAACGGGCAATCGCCAGCGCGGTCATGGATTTGCCGCAACCTGATTCGCCGAGCAGCGCAAAAGTCTCTCCCGCGCTGATGGCAAAGCTCACGCCATCAACGGGGCGTACAACGCCTGTTTTGCTACGGATGGAAACCGTTAGGCCGCTGACTTCAAGCAGGGGGGAGGCACTGTGCGCAGAACCGCTCATGAGACTCCCTAGCCCTAATCTTTAAGAGCTAGTGAACAAGGTGTTTGCCGTGTTCGTGGTCGTCATCTCCGCCGTGAACATGGCCGTGGGCAAGTTCCTCTGCCGAAGCGGGGCGTATATCGGTGACGGTCATATCAAAAACAAGGGCAACACCGGCGAGCGGGTGATTGCCATCAACCACGATTTTGCCGTCCGCGATTTCGGTGATGCGGTAAAGCACTTCGCCCGCGTCGCTGACGCGCTCGAAAGCCATGCCGATTTCGGCATCTTCCGGGAACATTTCGGCATCTTCGACGGCCACCAGCGATTCGTCGTAATCGCCGAAAGCCTCTTCTGGTTGCAGTTTGACCTTGAGGTTTTGGCCAATTTCCTTGCCGTGCAAGGCTTCTTCCAGCTTCGGGAAAATGCCGTCGTAACCGCCGTGTAAGTAAACAAGCGGGCGGCGGCCATCATCAATTACGGTTCCGTCGGGGTCTGTTACCGTGTAATCAAGCGTGATGACACAGTTTTTAGCAATTTTTTCTGACATGGTAGGGGGGATCTCTCCGTTTGGGTATCGAACCATAACGCACTGCGGCGCTTGGCTCAAGCCGCAACGGTTGAAAAATGACATAAATGACCCATGCTCACTCGTATCGCACGGCGAGAATTTCCACTTCCCGCATGCCGGCCGGACTGGCAAAACGGACCACATCGCCCTCACGGGCTTTGAGCAGCGCACGGGCCAGCGGCGAAACCCAGCTAATTTTGCCGGCGGAAACGTCCGCCTCGTCAATGCCGACAATTTGCCACGCTTGTTCGGTTGCGTCAGGGCTGTCCGCGTCGCAGAGCGTGACCGTCGCGCCAAAAAAAACTTGGTCGCTATCCTGCCGTGCGCTAGGGTCGACCACTTCGGCGTTCTCAATGCGTTTCGTCAAGAAGCGGACGCGGCGGTCGATTTCGCGCAAACGTTTTTTGCCGTAGATGTAATCCCCGTTTTCCGAACGGTCGCCGTTGCCGGCGGCCCAGGCTACGATTTCTACAATTTTTGGGCGCTCGGTGCGCAAAAGGGCATCGAGTTCGTCGCGCAAAGCCTGATAGCCGCGTGGCGTCATGTAATTTTTGCTGCCTGAAGGCAGACGTAGCGCGGCGGGCAGCAGCTCTTCGTCGTCGTCGCTGCTATCTTCGGATTCCTTAACAAACGCCTTGTTCATGATGAGTTTTGTCTGGAAGTGGGCGGTGAATACATTTTTTTCCGAGCCGTAACGATTGTTTTCCCGGCTTTGGACTCATACCATAATGCCCGGGAAAAGTTTGCCCGTCGATGCGCCGAGGACACAATGAATGACGAAATATTTGATACCGCTGCAACCCTGCGTGAGCGTCTCGCCCGGTTGCACGATGAGCACCACGATTTGGATCTGGCAATCTCTCGCCTAGACGACACGTCCACCAGCGATGAACTGCTTGTGAGGCGGATGAAAAAACGAAAGCTCGCTCTGAAAGACCGTATCGCCGCGCTTGAGCGCATGCTTGAGCCGAACGATTTAGCCTAAGAGCTAAAAACCACGCAAACAACTAAGCCTCCCCGCGAATAGCGGGGAATTTTTGCTGTTTGCCCTTAAAAAGCAGAGGGCGAAGCCCCGTGCCTTCTATGCTTTGCGCAATGCGCTAGAATCAGTACCTATGCCTGTTTTGGATGTGCCGCCCAAAAAATGAACCCCTCCTCGTTTTCGCCTCCCCGCCGCCGTGGCATTTATATCCTGCCCAACCTCTTTACGACAGCGGCGCTTTTTTGCGGTTACTACGCCATTGTGCAGGCGATGAACAAGCATTTCGAGATGGCGGCCGTCGCCATTTTTGTGGCGATGGTATTCGACGGACTAGATGGCCGCATTGCCCGCCTCACCGGCACCCAAAGCGAATTTGGCGCGCAATACGATTCGCTCTCCGACATGGTGTGTTTTGGGGTCGCTCCCGCGCTGGTGGTCTATGTCTGGGCACTCATTGATTTAGGCAAGCTCGGCTGGATTGCCTCTTTCATTTATTGCGCGGGGGCAGCGCTGCGGCTTGCCCGCTTCAACACCAATATCGACATAGTCGACAAACGCTTCTTCCAAGGTTTGCCTAGCCCCGCCGCCGCCGCGCTCATCGCTGGCCTAGTATGGGTGAGCTATGACAATGGTTTCTCCCCCGCCCCCGGCGTGGGGAACTTGGAATACGTCCTTTGGCTAAAGTACGTCGCGTGCGTGCTCACGCTCATTGCGGGTATTTCGATGGTGAGCAACGTCCCGTTCTGGAGCGGCAAAACCATCAACCTGCGCAAAAGCGTCCCGTTTATCGTTGTGATTGCCGTCGTGCTGGCGTTTGCCCTCGGCGCCACCTACCCGCCCGGGGTCTTTTTTGGGCTATTCGTTGCCTACGCCCTTTCTGGCTATGTGTTCAGTTTCTGGCGCTGGCGCAGAAGGGCGGCAAAAGAGCGGGCCACAACCCAAGAGCAGGCGCGTCATTCAGCAGAAACCGTCATCCCAGACAACCGTCACGGGGAGGATGACGAATACGATGAAGAAACTTTCGAGGATGCCGTCCCGGAACCGGACGATTCCGAAAACGAAGTGAAATCTTAAAAATGGGCGGGGCGCAGCATCCCGGCCAACGGCTTTCCATTTACATCGATCAGCGAAGCCGAGAATATCCCAACCAACCCGCTTAACCACAGGAGCTTCTCATGCAGGAATTCTCGGATCGTATCCGTCAACATGCTGAACACGTCACCAAGGTTGGCATCCATTGCGCCACGGAAGAGACAACCAAACAGGCACTGATTCTGCCGCTCTTGGACATCCTCGGTTTTTCGCCGTTTGACCCGACTCGGGTTAAAGCAGAATACGGCGCGGATTTTCCCGGTGTCAAAGCCAATGAGCGTGTGGACTATGCGCTGTTTTGCCATGACATCCCCGTAATGTTTATTGAGGCAAAAGCATGGACTGTCACGCTGACAAACCATGTCCCACAACTGGCACGGTATTTCAATGCAACGCCGGAAGTCGCGGTAGCGGCCATTACCAACGGGCGGGAATGGCGGTTTTTTACTGATTTGAAGAACAAAAACGTGATGGACAGCGAGCCGTTTTTGGTCGTGGATTTCTCGGCACTCAACGATATGCAAATCGCCCGTCTGCAACACTTCCGCTACGATGAATTCCAACCGGATGCTCTGCGCACACTTGCCGAGGTCAGTATTTATCTAACCGCTTTTACCAATGTCATCCGCGACAGCTTGCGTGACCCAGATACTGATTTTGTGCGCTATGTTGCAACCCGCGCTGATGTTCAGCGGCAGTTCAATGCCAAATTTCTGGATAGCATTACCCCGATTGTGAAACAGGCAGTCGGCCAGGCAGTCAGTGACATGGTTGTAACGGGACTTACAGCGCGGCCAGATGCGCCCACCCCAGAACCTGTGCCCGCTCCCACAAATGGCGAAGATAAATCAGATTGGGTTGATCCAGACAATCCCCGCATTGTCACGACCTATGCTGAACGTCGTTTTCTCGAAATTGCCAAGTCCATCTTGGGCGAAAATTCCGAGGTCGTGGGGAAAGACACAGAAAGCTACTACACGCTGCTGTACCAAGGCAAAACTAACCGCTGGTTGATGCGGTATCGCGCTGACAAGAAAGTGCCGAACATCCAAATCTGCGTCCCGCTCAACGATGAGAGAAAACGCGAGATCATCCGTGCCGGGCTGGAGATTGTAAGCGGTGATGCTATTGCGCTCCGCCAACCGGACGACCTGATGCGCATCAGCGGCATTGTTTTCGATACGCTGGCTTACTGCCGCGATGACAACAACTTCAAAGTGAAACGTGCCACAGAAAAGCCTGATGTCTGACTGACCTGTTTGCCAGCATCGGCAAACTGAAGGTGCACGATTATCAGTAGATGTAGCGAATTTGGCGCGCAATACGATTCGCTCTCCGACATAGTGTGCTTTGGGGTCGCTCCCGCGCTGGTGGTCTATGTCTGGGCACTCATTGATTTAGGCAAGCTCGGCTGGATTGCCTCTTTCATTTATTGCGCGGGGGCGGCGCTGCGGCTTGCCCGCTTCAACACCAATATCGACGTAGTCGACAAACGCTTCTTCCAAGGTTTGCCTAGCCCCCGCCGCCGCCCCGCTCATCGCGGGCCTAGTATCGAAGACGATGAAGAAACTTTCGAGGATGCCGTCCCGGAACCGGACGATTCCGAAAACGAAGCGAAATCTTAAAAATGGGCGGGGCGCAGCATCCCGGCCAACGGCTTTCTACCCGGTTCAAGTTTATCAATCGCGCTCTTGCACCCGTTTTAGGGTGAGATAAAAACTCACGCCTTCTGCTTCGTTCTCCGTGCGCAGAGTCCCGCCCATTTTCGCCATGTAGGTTTTTGCCACGAACAAGCCTTGGCCGCGACGCCCTTCGTTGTCGCGGCCTGTTGCGCCGGAAAAGCCGTATTCAAAAATTTTGTCCTGCCATTCGGGAGCGATGGGTACGCCGATGTTATGAACTTTGACTGTTACCTCGCCGGCTCCGGCTTTGTTGCCGGCATCAAGCGTTAAGGTAACGGGGGTATCGGGCTGGCGATGGCGGTCGGCATTCTTGAGCAAATGCCCGATAACATCTTCAAGCGCGTATTCGCTGGCGTGTACCCAAACCGGCTCATCGCAAGGCACATAACGGACATTGACAACGCCAATATGCGGGGCATTGGCCGCGATGTCGGCTAGAAAACCATTGATGTCTAACGTCTCCATCGCCACTGTGGAGGACTGGAACGCTTCGCTTGGGCTGGCGCTGCCGTAAAGTACGCGGACGGCTTGCTGCATCCGGGCAAGGTAGCGGTAATCGGGGTCATCGGGGTTGCCGTGTAGCGCGAGCAGCGATTGCAGGGGTGACATAATCTCGTGCCCAACAGCGTGCCATTGTTCTTTTTCTTGGGCGGCACGGATGCGTTCCCGGCTTGAATCTTCGCGGACGCGGGCTAACAGCCAGTCCAAGCGGCTGGCGAGAATGCCAAGTTCGTCGACGCCTTCAAAATCGGAAAAACTGAATGTTGTGAGGCCGGACTCTTCGCGCCAAGGCGAAAACTGTTTAGCGCGTCCCGTAATCCGCGCGATGCGGCGGATGATGCCAATCTCAATCACAAACCAGACCAGCATGATGGTAGCCATGACCGCGCCAACAAACCAAGCTAGGCGTGTTGCTACGGCGCTCAAAGTCTGGTTGACAACGTGCCCCGCGTCCCCCGTTAAAACAATGCGGTAATCGCCCAAAGGGGTGGTCACGGTATCGTCAAGCTCAATAGGCGCGGCGGACGTGTCCTGCCCTTCGCCAAACATCACAACAGGCAGACGGCGGATGAGCCGCGTCAGCATGGGGGAAACCTGATCTTCCAAACCATCCCGCCCCCGGATAACGGCCACTTGGGTTTCATTGCGTAGGATGCGCAGGTTTTCGCCCGTTTGAAGAAGCCCGCCTAACTCGTTGAGCGAAAAAGGCGCTACTGCTTCGGGGGAGGCGCTATCGAACAGGGCATCACTGCGATTTGTGTATTCACCCGGCGGCAGGAAGTAGATTTCAACGGCAATGTCGTCGAGGTCAGGCGGCGGCCAAGGGGCACGCCGATTCCGTAACCTATCCGCAATCAGTTCTTCAACGGGAAGCCGCAACGAGAAAATGGACTTACGCTCGCAATTTTGCGCATCGTGCGTATCAACACAGTGCGGTTCCTGCCACAACCAGCCACGGAATTCTTTCTCTGGCATACGTTTATCGTAATCCCGCCCTTCTAGCTCTACATAACCGGTTAAACGCCCGATGATGCCGCCCACAGGAACTCCGCGACCGGGCGGCAATAGCTCGAACGGCGCAATCCAACGGTATTGCGTCCCACGTATTTGGACGGTAACGAGCATACGGTGCGAACCGTCCAAGTATCTGTCACCAATGTCATGCGCCGTCAGCGGGCCGCTTGCAAACGTGCCCGCTACATAAATAAACCCGCCAATCCACGGATTATTGCCAATGCCCACACACAGGCTCCCGTGGCGCGGATAGCGGATGAGGCAGTCCGCCATTTCCACGGCATTCCACGCTTTGTTCCTATCATCAAAATCAATGCTTGAGAACGGCAGCAACACGGGATGGACGCCCTTTGTGCCGCCCGTGCGCCGCGCCGGGTTCATGAGCGCAAGCTGTCCTGAAGGGTGACGCAACCGCGCCACAATCTGCTCTTTGGTTTTAGCCAGCACACTCTGGTAATTGCGCCACGCTCGCTGTTTTTCTTCTTGCAGAACCGCTATCGCCAGCACAATGACCGCAATAATGAGTACCAGAAACGCGGTACGGAATAACAGCCGTAAGCGAAACGACGCCAGCCAGCGCAGGAAATGTTTCATGAACGCTTATCTGCCGGGTTCGGGGAAACCCAGCGGAAGCCCCGCATCGGCACATTTTCGATGGCATCAAAATGTTCATCGAGTTCACGGAAGGCTTCGCGCAAAGTGCTGATGTGCTTGCGGATGTTCTCCCGGTTGCGCCCGCTTTTTACGACCGCGAATAAATCATCATAAGAGACGACTTCGCCCCGGCGCTCAAAAAGCGCGGCGAGGATGCGCTGTGCGGTAAGCGGCACGTTGACCCGCTTCCCGCGCCAAAAAGGTACGCCCTGTCTTAGTGGGTCAATGGAAAGTTCTTCGCCGTTAGTTTTGGGCGTTGCGTTTTCCTCGCTCCGGCGTCGGCTTTTCGCGGCACGTAGCATGTCGAGGAAAGTCTCGATGAATTCCGGTTCCTCAAAAGTGGTTTTCTGAAGATAGTCCCAAGCGTCGAGTGCTTTCATGATGCCCCGGTAAATGGCCGCTGGCATTGCTGAAACCACAAGCACGGGCGTACCGCGCCCAACTTTGTTGATAGCGTTGATGATGGCAACCCCGGCATGGCGGTCGCGCCCAAGCTCAATGTCGAGAATTACGAGGTCATAGTCCTCACGCGCAATGGCTGTTTCGGCGGCGTCACGTGTAAACCACTGCGCCACCGCAATATCTGGCGCGGCAGAAAGTACCCAGTCGCGTAACTGCCCGCTGGTGGGTTCGTCGTCCTCAATGATGGCTACCTTGTACATCGCGCTGCCCAATCCGTTCATCTAAAGGCTTATATCGTACCGCAGGGCGTGAGGCAGAAAAGGCGCGTGAATATTCCTTCACGCCATCAGAAAAAACGTTCCCCCCTATGAACAATGTGGGATAGCGATGGCATGGAACGCTCCACGTTCCCGGTTTCATGATGCACACCCAGCACGACGCTAAACGCAGCCAACAGCGCCCCGCCACCAAAACATCAACGCCTTCTCTGGAGAAGCATCATGGAACACGATTTCGCCGACACCACGAACAGCGCCGCCCCGCGTTCGCCCCGTCAAGAACTAATCCTTAAAGCCGCCAGCGTTCTAGGGCGGGCTATCGCCAACCTACCGTGGAAACGCTTTGCCGTTCTGGGAGCCGTTGGCCTCGCCGTTTATGGCGTTGCCACACATTTTCCCGTCCAACCCGTTCCCAATGGCGAACTTGGGCTACGCATCAACCAATGGACGGGCCATGCCGAGAAATACCGGGAAGGCGTTGCCGTGGTCATTCCAATGGTGCATGAATTCCGTACTTTCCCGCTACGGGACAAGGTTTACCAACCCAAAAAAGACGCCCATCAAGATGGTTTCACTTTCCAGTCAATTGAAGGGCTGACTCTTGGCGTGGATTACACCGTCCGCTATGCGCTTGATTTCGATAGATTGCAGGATATGGCGCGTAACCTGCCGGAAGATATTGACGCAGACCTCGTTCAGCCCGTCATCCAAGGCGTACTGCACAAAACCTTCCCGCGCTACACCGTGCGCGAAATCTTCTCTAGCAAGCGGCAAGAAATCCAAGCGGAAATTTCAAAAGAACTCCAAGAGCGGCTGACCGAGGACGGCATCAAACTCAAAACATTTACCTTGGGCAAAGTCGATCTTCCGCCGGATTACCTCAAAGGCATGGAAAACATGCTGACGGCGGAATTGGCAACGGAACAGATGAAATTCACGCTTGAACTCAAAGAAAAGGAAGTCCGGCAAAGCGAACTGGTTGCAGAAGCTGAAAAAGCACGGCGCGAAAAAACCGCCGAGGCCGCCGCCCAAGAACAGGTGATTGCCGCGCAAGCGCAAGCAGAGGCTATGAAACATATCCTGCCGTTCAAAGAAAAACAGATTAAACAGCGCGAACTCGAGGCGGAAGCGGCCAAAGTAGAGCGAATCAAGGTTGCCCAAGCCAATGCCGAAGCACGGCTGATTGAGGCGGCAGCAGAAGCGGATTCACGCAAAAAATTAGCGGATGCCGAGGCTTACCGGCTAGACCAAGTGGGCAAAGTCAACAGCGAACAGATGGCACGCGAAGGAGCCATTCTCGCCAAAAGCCCGCTACTCATCCAAAAGACGATGGCTGAAAAACTCTCCGATAAGGTGCAGGTCATCATCGCCTCGCCGGCGGCAGGAGGGCGCTTCATCGGCGAAAACCTCATCGGCAAAATTCCCGCCGCCCCGGATGCCAGTCACAGAGCCGCCACCAACACGGACGATGCCGACGAGGGCTAACCGAAGCACCCGCACAGCATTTTCACGCACAAGAATTAAACCTATTTGGGGCGGTTTGAAACCCGCCCCTACCGGAAAGGATTGCCATCATGCTCGAACTCCTGTTGAGCCTAGCCATCGTGACGCAAGACCAAATCCCGCTACGGGGCGCACCGGAAGAAAACGCGGCCCGCCACGCCGTACTAACTCACGGCGACACGCTGGAAGTGCGCGGCATCAAAGGCGACTATCTCCAAGTCTATGACCATCGGCGTGAACGTGCCGGCTACATCTTGGCAACGCAGGCCGCCCGGCATGAACTCAATGCGGGGGAAGCGCCCAAATTACGGGCAGTGGCGGAATTTCTCAAAAACCAACCCGGTTCTGAATCGCTAGGCATCGCCTATAGCGCCGCGTTTATTAAGGCCGCCCCCGCTGACATGATTGATACCGGCGTGTTTGAGGCACTCGGTACAATGGCCGACCGGTTGGCTTTACGCGCATCCCGCGCAGGCGACGAAAAAACAACCCGCATCGTTTCCGCACACATGGAAACGGTGGCCAGTTATGGCGTGTCGTACTACTCCGTTGAACGCAACGACAAAATGACAATATGTTACGATGGCGACGCTTGGAAGCACGTCCTCACACGCCCTGCCAGTTCAGAACAAAAAGCCATCGCGGCGCTCTCAATAACCCGGCATGATTGCGTGAAATCCACGCTATCGCCCTCCGAACGGCTGGATTCGGACTTAGAACGCGCAGAACTGCTTGACCGCGTTCTGGCGGAAAGTACGCACGACATTCCCGAACACCTACGCAACCGGCTCAAAATCCGGGCGGCCGGCGTCTGGGCCAGTGCCGCCCATCGGCTTGCGATTCAACCGGATAGCAACCCCGTTGCCGTTTTCAAAGCGGGGCAAAAAGCAGAGGAGCATCTTGCCGGAGTCAATAAAAATACCCTGACCGCAAATGACCGTAACACATGGAACGTTGCCGCCATTCGCGTAGGCGCTTCGCGTTGGGCCGCGCAACCGCAGACGGTTCCCCAGCTTGCCAAAGGACGCCCGGGCATTTGGCTGACAAAAGGCAATCCCGGGCAGACATGCGTACAAGTTATTCCCGCCCATAGCGCATCGGCGCAAGACACGCCAGAACACTGCACTTACGGACAAATATGGCCCGCATCGCTTTCTGTTAGCCCGGACGCAAAAATGATGACGTTGGCCGTACAGCCGCTTGAATCTTGGCGCGAACTCTGGGTATTTCGTTTAGAACAAGGCAAATGGCAGCTTGAAATCGTGCCGCCTTCCACCGATAACCCAGAACTCGGCTACATCGAATTCGCGGGATGGGTTCCCGGCAACAAACAAATGCTTGTAGCGCGTGAGACAGTAGTGAAAGGCGTCGGCAAAACAAGTTTTGAACTCTGGGACCGCGACATGCTCCGCGTAGAACGCCGTGCCGACCATCCCGGCAGCTTGAGTGCGTTCTATCGCTGGCAGGATCCGATATGGAAAAGCGGGACAGTGGCAGTGCGCTAAAAGGAGCCGGCAATGGACTTCATCCCTTTCCTAGGCTGGCGAACGCCTCCCGTGCTGCGGATATCGTGGCATCGATCTCAGCATCGCCGTGCGCGGAGGAGACGAATCCTGCTTCAAAAGCGGACGGCGCAAAGTAATGGCCTTTCGATAACATGGCGTGGAAAAACTGATTGAAACGTCCCGTATCCATTGCCATGACATCGGCGAATGTTTCCGGTACGCGGGCGCTGAAATACAGCCCGAACATCCCCCCCACGGCATCCGCAGAAAAAACCGCACCGGCATCGTGTGCGGCACTCACAAGCCCGTCAGCCAGCCGGCGTGTGCGGGCAGACAGCGTCTCGTAAAAGCCGGATGCGCGGGTTAGCTTGATTGAGGCCAGCCCCGCCGCCACGGCTACGGGACTGCCAGAAAGCGTACCCGCCTGATAGACGGCCCCTAGCGGGGCGATGTGCTCCATGATGTCGCGCCGACCGCCAAAAGCGCCGACCGGCATACCGCCGCCGATGACTTTGCCCAAAGTCGTGAGGTCGGGCGTGATGCCAAACAGCCCTTGTGCGCCCTGCGGCCCGACGCGAAACCCCGTCATCACTTCATCAAAAATCAGCACGGCGCCGTATTGTGTGCATAGGCGGCGCAATCCCTCCAAAAACCCGGGGCGGGGGCGCACCAAGTTCATGTTACCCGCGACCGGCTCAACGATGACGGCGGCAATTTCTTTGCCGTGCGCTTTGAAAACGGCCTCAACCCCATCGAGGTCGTTGTAACCAAGGACAATGGTGTGGCGGGCAAAATCTGCCGGGACACCTTTTGACGAAGGGTTCCCGGCAGTCAGTAAGCCAGAGCCGGCCTTGACTAACAGACAGTCAGCGTGGCCGTGGTAGCAACCTTCAAATTTGATGATGGCATCCCGCCCCGTGTAACCGCGCGCCAGCCGGATTGCGCTCATCGTTGCCTCGGTGCCGGAACTAACGAGCCGCACCATCTCAAGCGAAGGCAGCAGCCCGCACAACAGTTCAGCCATTTCAACTTCAGCTTCTGTCGGAGCCCCGAAAGACAGCCCTTTCGCGGCGGCCGCCTGCACCGCTTCGACAATGTCGGGATGGGCATGTCCCGTAATAGCAGGCCCCCACGAACCAACATAATCGATATAGCCCCGGCCTTCGGCGTCCCATATCCGCGCCCCCTCGGCGCGTTCGATAAAGCACGGCGTACCGCCCACGGCGCGGAAAGCGCGCACGGGCGAATTGACTCCGCCCGGAATATGTGTTTGGGCTTTTGCAAAAAGCGTTTCGTTACGATGGCTCATGGCGTGATGTCCGGCAAAACAAAAGCGAGATTCTCACCTGCGTAGCCTTGCCGCCGCAACTGTCCTAAAAACGTTATTCCCACTGCAAAGCACGGTAAGCCGCCGCCCGCGCGCCGGGGTTGCCCGCGCCAAAAACGTCAGAAATAACGGCGACAAGGTCGGCTCCGGCATCGCGGAGCGTAGCGGCGTTTTCAAGCGTGATGCCTCCGATAGCCACAACCGCCACATCCAGTTCACGCCGCGCCCGCGCAAGCAATTCAAGCGGTGCGCGGGGCGCATCCGGCTTGGTGACGGATCCAAACATCGCGCCAAACGCAACGTAATCCGCGCCAGCCGCCGCGCCAGCTACGGCTCTTTCCCATTCTCCGTAGCACGACACGCCGAGGATGCGCCCCGGCCCCGCTGCGTCTAACCGCTGCCGTGCGTGTGCCACGTTGCCGTCGCCACGGCCAAGGTGGACGCCATCGGCGGCAATCTCTAGGGCTAATTCCAAATCGTCGTTGATGATAAGCGGCGTACCGGCTTGGCGGCACAGCGCAAGCAACCGGGCAGATTGCTCACGGCGCAGTGCCTTGGGTGCGGATTTGTTGCGGTATTGCAGCATTGCGGGGCGTCCGCCAAGAACCTGTTCAACTATTTTTGACAAATACACGGTTTCGGACTCATCGGGTGTAATAGCATAAAGCCCACGCCAGAGCATTTTTTTCATTCCATCCATCCTTACCTTCGATGTCTTTACGCCAACCCCCCCGGTACGGCCCATACCCCTCCCCGGCAACCGCAAAAACCCCGCAGTGTCCGACATGTCGAGACTTATGCCTGTATCAGAACATATTTTTTGCGGTATGCTTGCCGCTGAATAAAACTAAGGCCGAAAAAAATCGGCCAATTTGGTTTCGGGGGCGCAACGCATGGAACTAAGCGGACTAAAGGTGATGATTATTGACGATAGCAACACCATCCGTCGTAGCGCCGAAATTTTTCTTAGCCAGGTAGGCTGCCAAGTGCTATTAGCTGAAGACGGTTTCGACGCATTAGCAAAGATTACCGACCATCGGCCCGATGTCATTTTTGTGGACATCATGATGCCGAGGCTTGACGGCTACCAAACTTGCGCCCTCATCAAGAAAAACCCTAGACTGGCGGCAACGCCCGTCATCATGCTGTCCTCGAAGGACGGCCTTTTTGACCGTGCGCGCGGTCGTATGGTGGGGTCTGACGAATATCTCACCAAACCTTTCACAAAAGACAGCCTCATCAAGGCGGTCACGGAACACAGCGGCAACAACTATCGTTGAGAACCTTGCCCGATGCCCACTGGACGAAGTAATGGCCATCAGAAAAATTCTTGTCGTCGATGATTCACCCACTGAACGGTTAGCGTTAACCGAAACGCTTACCCGCAACGGCTACGAAGTTGTCACCGCCGAAAGTGGCGAGGACGCCATCACGAAAAGCCGCAGCGAACTGCCTGATTTAATCCTTATGGATGTCGTCATGCCCGGCATGAACGGCTATCAGGCCACGCGCTCCATTTCAAGATGGGAAAGTACGCGCGCCATCCCAATCATTATGTGCACGAGCAAAGGGCTTGAAACCGACAAAATATGGGGAATGCGCCAAGGCGCATACGACTATATCGTTAAGCCCGTCGATCATTTCGCCCTGCTCTCGCGCATCAAAAGCATTGGCTAAAACAACAACCCTATGTCCAGACGGATAAGCCTACGCGAATTTCAAGAAAACCTTACGCGCCGTTTGGCAGAGGCACGTACCGGCGACCACAGAGGTCTGCTCGGCGTAGAAGCGGGTAATGAATATTGGTTGCTTGACTTGCCGGAATCCGGCGAAATCATCACCCCGCCTGCCTTAGCGCCTGTTCCCCTCACGCAAGAGTGGTATCGCGGCCTCGTCAACGTGCGCGGCGTTTTGTACAGCGTAGTCGACCTGTCGCGTTTCCACGATGGCCCGCCTATCCCAACGCCCTCCACACAAGCCCGCTTGCTGCTTGTCGGCGCACGGCAGGGCGTACACAGCGCCATCTTGGTATCGCGTGTATTGGGCCTGCGCAATGAAGATGATTTTGACCAAGATACCGAAACGGAAGATGCCCGCCCTTGGGTTCTCAACCGCTTCCGGGATGCTCGCGGCGTCCTTTGGTTGCAACTGGATGTCCCGCGACTCTTGTCCAACAGTATTTTTCTTAATGTCGGTGTTACTTACGTTGAGGCGGGGAATCAACCTTTCCAATAAAATCAGTCTCCTCAACGATTTTTACCAAAACCACGACCAGCTGTCGGTAGCCGCAGCGGAGTAAAGCAAATGGGATTCAAGCTCTTCTCGAACAAAGCATCCGGGCAGAAACAAGCAGCGGATACGACCCTTTTGGAAAATCGGGAAACTATCCAGCGGTCATTGACTGCGGAACGAATTGCTGCCGCTTCGGGCGAAAAACCTGTCACTTCCACGCGGGTCCCCCCCCTAGCCGCGCTATTCATCCTACTCGGGTTATTAACCGCCGCGCTCACGTTCTACCAAACCCTGCGCATTAACGAAACAACCCGGCAGATTGCCGTTTCCCGTGAAATGCAGGCACTTTCGCAACAAATTGCCAAAGATGGCCAGCTAGCACTGCAAGGGCATAAAGCCGCTTTCAATGAACTACGCACTAGCCGCAAGCGTTTCAATGAACTGTTCAGTTTTCTCAGGGAAGGCGGGGATGTCGACGGTTGGCCGTTGTCTCCGGCTCAGGGAGACCAAGTAGGAAAAATCGGCGATGACTGGAGAAAAATGGAGGCTGACATCGACATCATCAGCCGTAACGAAAGTTTTATGTTTAGCCTCTATCCTGACGTTCCCGCCTCAAAAGACGAAAGGGAACTACAGCAACTTGCCAGATTAAGGCTTGCGCTCATGACACCGGGCAGCGGCTCACCCGATGTCCGCAGAAGTTTGGAAGAAAACATCGGGCGCACCGAAGATCTGATGATGCTCGCTAACCTCAAAAGAGCCAGCGATTTTCTGGCCGCCAACTCTGCCGCCATTTTCGATGACCTCGGCAATTTAAGTGCCGACATCTCCAAAGCAACAAGCATTACCGGCCCCCTATCGGTTGGGATAGTCGTCTGTGCGCTGCTTGCCCTGACCGTGCTCATCATCATCGCCAAAGTCTACAAAAGCGAAGTCACGCTCCGCCAGTCTAGCCTCGACCGGCAACGCAGGCTTTCCGAAGACGAGCGCAACCACACCCAAGCGGCCATCCTGCGCCTGATGAATGAAATGGGCGACTTGGCTGACGGTGACTTAACCATCCGCACCACTGTCTCCGAAGACATCACCGGCGCCATCGCTGACTCGGTGAACTACACCATCGAAGAACTGGCCATGCTGGTGAGCCGGATTAACGACGCGGCCGGCCGCGTGACCAACGCAACCCAAACCGCCCAGCACACCTCCGCCGAACTGCTTGACGCCACCGAGCGCCAGTCTCGCCAGATTGAAGACGCGGGCGCTACCGTACAAAACATGGCGCAACAGATGACGGCTTCCTCTGAACGGGCACTGCACACCGCCCAAGTCGCCCGCCGCTCCCTAGAATCCGCCCGCAAGGGCGCTGACGCGGTGGAAAACACCATCCGTGGCATGAACGCCATCCGCGAAAAAATCCAAGAAACCTCCAAACGTATCAAGCGCCTTGGCGAATCCTCGCAGGAAATTGGCGAAATCGTGGAGCTAATTTCCGACATTACCGAACAAACCAACGTTCTGGCTCTGAACGCCGCCATCCAAGCCGCCTCAGCGGGCGAAGCGGGACGCGGCTTCACCGTGGTTGCGGAAGAAGTCCAACGGCTAGCTGAACGTTCGGCAGAAGCCACCAAACAAATCGCGGCCATCGTCAAAACCATTCAGACCGACACGCAAGACGCCGTCGGCGCAATGGAAAACGCCACCCGCGACGTGGTGGAGGGCGCACGCCTCTCCGATGCGGCCGGCCAAGTGCTGGCTGAAATGGGCCAAGTCTCAATGGATGCCGCTCACCTGATTGAACAAATTTCCACGGACACCCAAGACCAGGCCGCAGAAGCTATCCGGGTTGCCGAATCCATGAAAGGCATCCTTGCCATTACTGAACAGACCACCCACGGAACCAAGCAAACGGCAGAGTCGGTCGGGCAACTTGCCGACCTTGCTATCGAACTCAAAGGCTCCGTTTCTGGTTTCAAGGTCTAAACAGAAAATAGCACGGGATTGCCATGACGCAAGCCAACGAACCGGATATCGGCCCGCTCACCTGGGTCAAAAGCGAGATCGAACAGGCGCTATCGCACGCCGCTGAAAGCCTACAGGCGGCGGTCGGGGCAGACGACGGGACCGCAAAGGTACAGTTCGCGCAAACCCACCTCCACCAAGCCAGCGGCGCGCTGTCCATCATTGGCCTTGACGGGCTAACGAAATTCGTCGCGGCACTAGATTTATTTCTTGGCTCGCTCGCAAGGGGCGAACTGCCCACCACCGAGGCACAAGTTACCCTTGCCCGCCGTGCGCTGGCGAGCATCGCCAACTATCTCGAAGAACTCATCCACGGTACGCCCGACCAGCCCCTGCGTCTGCTACCGCTATACCGGGAACTCGTCGTCGCTCGCGGCGAGCCGGCCCCGCCCCCCGCAGACCTCTTTTTCCCAGATTTAAGCGTCCGTATTCCCCAACGCGAAGGGGCGCAAAAGTTTGACGCGCAACAACGGCTACAAGAACGCCGCAATATGCGTCTGCGTTTCCAGCGGGGTTTGCTCGACTGGCTACGCCAGCCGGGAACCTCCAGTATCGACGCCATGCGCACAGCCCTAGTGGGACTGGAAACCACCGAGGACAACCTCGGTATGCGTTCCCTCTGGTGGGCAGGGCAAGCCCTTATCGATACCCTTGCGGATACCCCCCCTGACGTATTGCCCACCGCCAAATACCTGCTGTCCCGCATTGAAACCCAGCTGCGGCATGCCGGGGACGGCCCGCAGGCGCTACCCGAACGGCTGCTGCGCGAAATGCTCTATCACGTCGCCTGCCGTCCGGCCACGACGCCCACCCAAAAAGCCGTGCATCAGGCATGGCAGCTCGACACCCTTATTCCCGAAGAAGGCGCTCTCGTCAGCGACCTGCCGCTCGCCCCCCTGCTCAAAGGGTTACACGCGCAACTGGCTGAAATCAAAAACGAGTGGAATGCTTTCGGCGAACGGGGCATTTCATCCCTGCCCAAATTTAGGGCGCAAATCGAAGAATTCACCAAATCCACGGTTCAGCTTGCCCGCCCCGTTCTTTACCGCCTGCTCGGCGGCATGTGCCGTTTTGTTGCTTGGCTCAACGCTAACCCGCAACGCTATTCCGAGCCGATTGCCCTTGAATTTGCCACAGCCCTTCTGCTGTCTGAAGCCGCGCTTGACCGCGCTGTCCCCGGTATCGGCTTCCAGAACCAAGTCGGCGAAGCCCTTTCTAGGCTAGAGGCGCTCGCTCGCGGCGAAGAACCCAGCGGTGCGCCGCCAAGCGCCGCCAGCGTCGAATCCGCACGCAAACAGCAGGAAAAAGAAGCCCTTGCGCAAGTCTCGCATGAGATTCTTTCCAGTCTCGCCACCATTGAGCAAACGCTCGACGACTTTTTCCGTGACCACACCAAGCGTGCGCCGTTGCAAACGCTTGACGCGCCTCTGCACCAAATCGAAGGGGCGCTTTCCTTACTTGGCGAAGATGATGCCATTGTTCTTGTAAAAGAAGCGGCAGAAATCATCGCCCGCCTCGCCAACGATAATACGCCTGCCAACGAATCAGAACTCACCGAGCTGGCGCGGCGTTTCTCGGCTTTGGGCTTTTTCATCCAGTCACTGCAATACAGCCGTACACCCGTCTCCCAAATCATGACTTCCGGCATGGCGTCCCGCATGCCGAAAGCCGCCGAAACTACCCTGCCAGAGCTATCCGAGACTCCCGCCGCCACGGTATCCGCAACACCGGTAGGCCGCGCTTCGGTAACGCCTCCCGACGGCATTGAAACATTTCCGAGCTTCGCTATCGATGTCGAGGGACAACCCGAATCCATCGCGGCGTCGCTGCCTCCCGCGCCAACAGCCGCACAGACACAGAGCCGGATTCCGGCTCCGCCGCCCGTTTCCCCGGCACAGCAGGCAGAACTCGATGCCGAGCTACTGGACATCTTCATTGAAGAGGCGCGTGAGGTTCTGGGAACGGCCGCTCAGCATCTCAAACTGCTCCGTGCCTCCCCTGACAGCCGCGACAACCTCACCGAAATCCGGCGCGGCTTCCACACCCTCAAAGGCAGTGGCCGCATGGTAGGGCTTTCCGAACTAGGCGAAGCCGCCTGGGGAATGGAACAGACCCTCAACCGCTGGCTACAGCTCGAATGGCCTGTTAACCCAGAACTACTGCAACTACTGGGCGATGCCCACCAAGAATTTCTTGCTTGGGTCGACCAGATTGAACACCAATCCGAATATGGCCGCGATGTGGCGACGCTCCTGGCTGAAGCCGACCGTCTGCGCAACAGCGGTATGGCAACAGCCGGCGAGGCTTCCAAGACACCCGTTTCCGCACCAGAGCCGAAACCTGAGCCAAAACCGGAAGCACAGCCCCAAGCCATACCCGAACTTGAGGCGATGCCTGACGTTGAGGAGGTTCCTGACGAAATTGAAGTGACGCCTGATGCAGAGGCCGTACCTGAAATTGAACAGACCCCCGATACCTCAAACCAACCCGATGAGCCGTTTGCCCCCATCGAGGCACAGCCCGTTGAACAGCCCTTTGAGCTTGAGAACTTCGACCTTGACGTTATCCCGCTTGATGAGCAAGACGAAATTCAGCCCGTAACGCCTCTGCCCGATGACGCCCAAGCCCCCCCTGCCGAAACCAGCACAGATTCACCGGGAGCCAAAAAACACAAACATCCCTCTGGCAAATCTTCCAGCAAACCCACGCGGTCAGCTGTTCCCAAATTTGAGCCTTTCGATTTTTCACCCTTTACATTCGATGCCTCCGACATCGATATTCCAGACCTAGAAATCACTGATGCCCTAGAAGAAATTCCCGCTGAAGAAGCCCCGCCCCATGAGCCTGATGACATCCAGCCAGAAGCGGCCGTTTCCGAAGAACAGCCAGCAGATACAGATATAGATATTTCCAGTCAGGAAATCACAGTCAGCCTCACGCCGGATACCGTCAGCGCCGTCCCGGATACAGCCAGTAACCTGTCGGGCACGGAAAGCGATTTACCGAATTTCGTTCCCGAAGATTCCCTGCCGCCCGAAGCACAGCCCGGCACGTACCCCGACCCCGATTCCGAAACGCTGCATATTGGCGATGTCGAACTTTCGAGGTCGCTTTTCGAGCTTTACGTGGCAGAAGCCCAGATGCACATCGCCACGTTGCACCAAGAATTCGACCACCTCGCCGAAAACCCCACCTTGCTGTTGCCAGAAAGCGCGCTGAGGGCAGCGCATTCATGCGCGGGCATTTCGGGCACGGCGCGCTGCACACCGCTCTACCATCTCGGCAAGGCGCTTGAACTCGCGCAAGAACGCATCCGCGGCCAAAACCGCCCGCCAACGCCCAATGAACTGGCGCTGTTCAAAACCTGCGCCAATACGCTGGAAAGTATGCTGACCATCATCATTGGCCTGCATATGCCGCTGGAAACGCCGGAACTCATCGGGCAACTTGACCGGATCTGCCATGAGCCAGAAGCCGATGCGCTCAAATCCCCCGACGACAAAGCCATTGCCGAAGCCGTTGCAAAAACGTTCCCAAGCGCCGCCGCCGTTCCTGCCAAGGCGAGCGAAACAGCACCAAAACCATCATCTTCGCAAACAAGCGACCTGCCCGCCGTCGACGACGAACTGGACGAACAGCTACTCCCAATTTTCCTAGAAGAAGCCGAAGAACTGGTCAACGGCCTACACGCCGCCCTGCGGGCTTGGGGAGAAAGCCCCACCAGTGCCGACCGCGCCATGCTCGTCAAACGGCAACTGCACACGCTCAAAGGCAGTGCCCGCATGGCCGGGGCAATGGTACTCGGCAACCGGGTTCACCAGTTGGAATCCCGTGTAGAAAGGGCGCTCGACAGCGGAAGCGATATTCCCGCTTTCATTGAGGAAACAGCTTCCGCCCTAGACGGTATTGAACAAATGGTAGCCGTGCTAGGCGGCGCGCCCGCTCCCGAAAAAACATCTACCGCACTGCCCGCTGCGGCAAGCAAGCAACCGCCCGCCCGTCCCGCCGCTATCCAAACCCCCGAACAAAAAGACGCCGCCAGACTCAAACCCACAGCGGGCGCGTCCTTGCACAAGAGCAAACATCCTACAGTTCCCGCAGAAGCCCCCGCCGCCGAAGGCGGAGCCGTCACCGCCCTGCGTGTGCGGGCAGAAATGGTCGACAACTTTGTCAACGACACCAGCGAAATCGGCGTTACCCGGACCCGCATCGAAGGCGAACTGCGCCAACTGCGGCACAGCCTGCTGGACCTCACCGAAAACGTCATCCGCCTACGCAACCAACTGCGCGAAGTCGAAATACAAGCCGACGTGCAGATGCAAACCCGTATGGCCCAGGCCGAAAGCAGGCATACCGAATTCGACCCGCTTGAAATGGACCGTTACACCCGCTTGCAAGAACTCACGCGGATGATGGCGGAGAGCGTCAACGACGTAACCACCGTCCAGCAGAACCTCCTGAAAAACCTCGACAACGCGGATTTTGCTATACACAGCCAAGCGCGCACGACCCGCGAACTGCAACAGGCGCTGATGCGGGTACGCATGGTGCCGTTCGAGAGCTTAGCCGTGCGCCTGTACCGCATCGTGCGCCGGGGCGCAAAAGACCTCGGCAAACGCGCCAACCTTGACATCCGTGGCGGCGGTATCGAAATCGACCGCAGCGTACTCGACCACATCATTGCACCGCTTGAACACATGCTGCGCAACTCGCTTGCGCACGGCATTGAAACGCCCGAAGTACGCCGTACCAAAGGCAAACCCGAAATCGGCCAAATCACGCTCACGGCCCGGCAAGAAAGCAATGAAGTTGTCATTGAACTAGCAGACGACGGCGCGGGGCTGAACTTTGAGCGCATCATCGGGCGCGCGCGCGAACGCGGCCTGCTCGGAAAAGACGAAACAGCCGACGAACGGCGGCTTGCCAACCTCATTTTTGTTCCCGGCTTTTCCACCGCCGAAAAAGTCACTGCCGTTTCCGGGCGCGGTGTAGGCATGGACGTAGTCAAGTCCGATACCGCCGCCGTGGGCGGGCGCGTCGACATCTCCACCACGCCGGGCAAAGGCACCACATTTAGCATCTTCCTGCCGCTCACCCTCGCCGTCACCCAAGCACTGCTAGTGCGCTCCGGCAACCAGCATTACGCCATCCCATCCAGCATGGTCTCGCAAATCATGGAATTGAAAGAGGCCGACATTAAGCGTCTGCGCAAGGAAGGCAGCATCGAATGGATGGGGCGGCAATACGCCTACCGCTATTTGCCGAACCTACTCGGCAACCTAAACGTTAAGCCCGAAATTGGCCGCTACAGCTGGGTACTGCTACTGCATTCCGGTTCGCAGACTCTGGCCTTGCACGTCGATGCCCTATTCGGCCATCAAGAAATCATCGTCAAAAACGCCGGCCCGCAACTCACGCGCATCGTCGGCATGTCTGGCGCAACGGTTCTGGGCAACGGCGAAATCGTCCTCATCATCAACCCGATTGCGATGATGAGCCGCGAAATTATTTACAACCAAATCGGCAGGCCCACCACCAGTACGCTGCCTCCCTGCGGCGAAGCCCTGCCGGAAGCCGTACACCTCCCCACGGTCATGGTCGTCGACGACTCGCTTACCGTGCGCAGAATCACCACCCGAATGCTGGAGCGCGAAGGCTATCGCGTCATCACCGCCAAAGACGGCGTCGATGCCATCGAATCGCTTATCGACAACCTGCCCGACGTTATCCTCTCCGACATCGAAATGCCCCGCATGGACGGGTTTGACCTTGTCCGCAACATCCGCGCCGACGCCCGTTTAAGAAACGTGCCCATTATCATGATTACCTCGCGCCTAGCCGATAAACACCGGGACTACGCTATGGAAATCGGCGCAAACCATTACCTCGGCAAACCTTACCAAGAAGACGAACTGCTCGGACTCATCGCCGGTTACACAAACCGCGCATGAATGAAAAACGCAGAGCCGTCATATTCAGCACACGCCGTTTCAATTCACACACCGCGCCCCCTCTTGGGGTAGCGTAAAATAACGCGCATGAAAACCGTCTCGAACAACTTCACGCACCACTTTTTGGTCGCCATGCCCCAAATGGTCGACCCGCATTTTGTGCGGACCCTCACCTACATCGCCGAACACAACGCCCAAGGCGCGTTGGGCGTCATCGTCAACCGCCCGCTCGACATGACTCTCGGTACGCTTTTCGAGCGCGTAGAACTCCAACTCAACGCCAGAGAATTCATCTCGCAGCCCGTTTATTTCGGCGGCCCGGTCCAAACCGACCGAGGTTTCGTCCTCCACCGCCCCAGCGGTGAATGGCACTCCACGCTCAAAGTCAACGACGAAGTCGGCCTCACCAGCAGCCGCGACATCCTGCAAGCCATCGGTTCTGAAGGCGAACCGCACGAAGTGCTCGTCAGCCTAGGCTTTGCCGCCTGGACGGCCGGCCAGCTTGAGCAAGAACTCGCCGACAACGCTTGGCTCACCGTCCCGGCAGACATGTCCATCATCTTCGGCCTCCCCCCAGAAGCACGCCTAGCCGCCGC
>JAIRPB010000065.1 GCA_031257305.1 Azoarcus sp. | reverse complement strand
GGCAGAGGAAAACCGCTTAATGAGATTAACTTGTTGAGTGTACGTTTAATTCCCCATGCCCAATGCGCTAGAATGCTACGCTTTACCAACTCACGCTGTTTTAGGGGTTTTTCACATGGCGGGTCATTCCAAATGGGCCAATATCCAGCACCGCAAAGGGCGGCAAGACGCTAAGCGGGGCAAGATTTTTACCAAACTCATCAAAGAAATCACCGTTGCCGCCAAAATGGGCGGCGGCGACATCAGCGCCAACCCGCGTTTGCGGCTGGCGGTTGACAAGGCCAAGGGCGAGTCCGTGCCCAAGGACACCATCGAAAACGCCATCAAGCGCGGCACGGGGCAACTGGAAGGCGTTGTTTACGAAGAAGCCCGCTACGAAGGCTACGGCATTGCCGGCGCGGCCGTTATCGTTGATTGCCTCACGGATAGTAAAAACCGCACAGTTGCCGATGTGCGCCATGCTTTCAGCAAATATGGCGGCAACATGGGCACGGATGGTTGCGTGGCGTTTCAGTTTAAGCACTGCGGGCAGATGCTTTTTGCGCCCGGAACAAGCGAAGACGCCTTGATGGAAGCCGCGCTTGAAGCCGGCGCCGATGACGTGGTGACAAACGAGGACGGTTCCATCGAAATCATAACCGGCCCGTGGGAATTCACCGCCGTGCGCGAGGCGCTAGAAGCCGCCGGCTTTAAGCCTGAATTTGGCGAAGTCACCATGAAACCGCTTAACGAAACCGAACTCACGGGCGATGAGAGCCTGCGGATGCAGAAAATGCTTGATGCCCTTGAAAGCCTTGACGACGTGCAGGAGGTCTACACCTCCGCCGTGCTAGACGACGACGCTTAATACACCCACGCTATGCCGCCGGGAGCCGTATCCCCCAATACAGTTGCCACCCGCATCCTCGGGCTTGACCCGGGGTTGCGGATAACCGGTTTTGGCATCATTGATATTTCAGGCAGTCAGCTTCGCTATGTGGCCAGCGGCTGTATCCGCACAAGTGAAACCGGCGAGCGCCCGCTGCCCGACCGCCTCAAAACCCTGCTAGAAGGCGTGCGCGAAATTATTGCCACGTACCATCCCGGCATTGCCGCCGTCGAAAAAGTTTTTGTCAACGTCAACCCGCAATCCACCCTGCTGCTTGGGCAAGCGCGCGGCGCGGTTATCTGCGGCGCGGTTTCCTGCAATCTCCCGGTAGCTGAATACACGGCGCTTCAGATTAAACAAGCGGTTGTCGGGCAAGGCAAAGCAGCTAAAGAACAAGTACAGCATATGGTAAAGCGGTTACTCACGCTTTCCGGCGAACCGCAAGCCGACGCCGCCGACGCGCTGGCCTGTGCCATTTGCCATGCCCACGGCAGCACCGGCCTCGGTGCGCTCACAAGCCCTTTTTCCCGGCGGCGCGGCGGTCGGATGCTGGGTTAGCAATTATCAAAACGGGATAACTCACGCCATGTCATTCGGGTCGTAGGGGCGGGTTTGAAACCCGCCCTGCCCATAATAAAAACCTGCCTCCACAAATTGCGCCTCGGATGCGGAACCAAGGGCGGGTTTGAAACCCGCTCCTACAAAACCGGGGCGCGGTATGGCGCTGAGAGTACCCCTCTCCCCTTGCGGGAGAGGGGCAGGGGAGAGGGCAAATTTTGTGCGGGGATTAAACAACCGTTGCCTTATCTACGGTCTATTTCAAATATTATTTCCACCATCATAGGTTTATTTGCCGCTCGCAGAGGGGGCTTTGGAAAGTCGGTTGCGTGTATTGCTTTGAGCGCGGCGTCATCCAATATCGTGTGGCCACTGCTTTTCTGGACGGAATCTGAACCCGGAACAAGACGGCCTTCTTCGTCTAGCGTAAAGACAACTTGTGTTTTACCCGTCCAAGCCTTGAACTTTGCTTTAAGGGGATATTGGCGGCGAGCCTCGTCCTTGATGAGCTTACGGATTTCGTTCGCATATCTATTGATTTTCGCCAGTTCTTGTTGCTCTAGGCTTATTGTTTGCTGGACTTGCGCGGTTTGCGCTTCTTGTGCCAAAGAAGCGGCTGGCAATGCGGCTGCTTGTGGCGGTTCTTCTTGCGCTTGCGACGGCAAAACTGGCACGGCGTTGTGCGAGGGCTTTTTTTCTGGCTTTGAGGGTTTTTTGGGTTTAGGCTGCTTCGGCGCTGATTTCGGTTGGGGCGCGGCTTTGGGTATCACAGGCGCGGCTTGCGCCACTTCCTTGCGTTCCTCCACCTGCCGCTTGCCTAACATGCCAAAGAGTTCCAGATTCAAATATTCCGTGTTTTTTTGCGGCGGCGGTTCTGCCGGGAACGTTGCTATAACAACCCACGCCGCTACGGGCACGGTATGGATGAGCGCGGAAACAAGCATCCCATGCAGTAGCGTAAAAGCGCACTGCCTTTTTCTCACGGCGCATCGTCTCCCGCCCGCGCCTGCGTCTGCACTGCCACGCGGGTGAAATTCAATTGCTTCAGCACGTCCGCAACGTCAATAAAACGCTGTAGCTGAACAGTTTTATCCGCCCGCAGCAAAAAAGGCGTTTCCCTATCCAGCGGCGCGAGCCGTGAGCGCAACTCGTTTAGGCTCACGGCTTTTTCCCCGTGGTAAATCTTGCCTGCCGCGTCAATCTCTATCATCTCGGACGGCTTGCTGTCCGGCTCGCTCGTGGCGGCATCCGGTAACTGCAACGGAATCCGCCCGGAAGCGATAAAGCTAGACGTTGTTAGCACAATCGCCAGCAACACCAACATGATGTCAATAAACGGAATCATGTTGAGATGGTCAATCGGCTTATTTCCCACGGCCAATCTCCCATCGCAGCATCAATTCCCGCACGTGGTTAAGCAGCGTGTTGTAGAGCGTTACCGCTACCAGCGCCACCAACAGCCCCACGGCGGTAGCCTTGAGCGCCAGCGCCAGCCCGGTCATGATTTTGCCCGTGTCCAGCGTGGCGCTTAAACCCATGTTGTAGAACGTGAGCATAATACCGAGCACCGTGCCCAACAGCCCCAGATACGGCGCGTTGCCCGCGATGGAGGCTAGAACGTGCAGGCGCCGGTTGAGATGCAGTTCCAGTTCTTTTTTATCAACATAAGAAAAAACGTTTATCTGCCGGTAAAACACGCCGCGTTCCAGCCCGATGCCCACGGTCACGACGCTTAACGCCGCCAGTAGCCCAATAACGCCGTAATCCACCAGCGCGTTAATCCATTGCGTTGTGCCGTCCATTTTAGAAACTCGCCGTGCCTTGGACAGAGAGCCACGTGCGCGATTCGCGTTTTACTTCATTGGGATACGCGCCAAAACTGCGCATCAATTGGGTTTTAAGGGTGAAATACTTGTACCCGATGCTATAACCCAGCCCGCCGCCAGAGAGCGTATCGGAGTGCTTGTCTGGAAATGGCTTTTTCTCGTACTCCCAATAGCCCACATTCGCAAATACTCCCACGCTATGGCTAATGCCTTGCGCAAAAGCCGGCAGCTTGTAATTGAGTTCCGCGTCCAGCAGATAGCCGTTGTCGCCCGTAATAACCTCCCGGTATTCCCGCACGCCGCCCGCCCCGGTTACGCTGAATTGTTCGCTGGAATCCAGATTTTTGCCAAACGACTGCTGTCCCGACGCCGCGACCGAAAGCGACAAAGAATTTGTTAGCGATACGTTGCCCGCCAGCCCCAGCGTGAGGTAGCTAAAATTGCCACGGGTTTTGCGGTCATCCACATCAGCGCGCATCGCCATCTTGCCAAACGTGACCCCGCCCTCCGCACGGCTATAAAAAGGTTTGCCAAAAAGGCTCGTCCAGTTCTCAAACTTCAGCCCCAATTTGGCCACATTGCTGTGTTTGCGCCGTTTCCAATCGAAAGCGTCGTACTCATCCTCCATCTGCTTGTGCGCGTAGTTAAGGTGAGCCGTTAGATTGCGGTTGGAAGCGCGGAGGATGGGATAGCTCAACGTAGCGTCCACCGTATCCGACTTCCCGGTAGCGTCCATATCTTTGAATTCTTTGCCCAACTCATACTGGACGTGCGAATAGCCCACTTCCGCCCGCAACCCGTCATAGCCCAGAGGAATAGCGTAATTCACCGTGCCATTGACCAGCCCCGCGTTTTCCGTGGATAACGCAAACACAGAAAGTTTGTCGCCCATGCCCGACGGCGAATTCACATTCGCCCCGCCGCCAAAACGCCAGCGCCCCGTGTAGCGCGACCCGAGGTTATCGGACATCAAAAAGCCGCCAAAGCGGTTTTCCGGCAACGCTTCCATAAAGAACTCGGTCGTGCCCGGTTTTTGCCCCGCGTCCATGCCTAGCCTAGGCGGCTGTGCCGCGCCCGGCAAATCGCCAATCAACAGCACGGCGCGTTCCAAATCGGCTTGGTGCACGGAGCGTCCCTCTTTCAAGTGGCGGCGTAGCGTTTTTTCCACCACGCTGTCCCGAATCAAAGACTTATTCTCGATACTCGACGGCCCATATTTGCCCACCACCACCCGGATGGTAATCACCCCCGCGTCAGCGCGCTGTTTGGGCAACAAAGCACGGGCCACGGGATAGCCGCGCTGGCGGTAAAGTTCCGTCACCTTGGAGGTAGCCTCCTCCAACTGTTGCATCGTTAGGTTGCGGTTAATATAAGGCGCGAGCACCGCCAGAATTTCCGCTTCGGGAATATGTTCGGCATCTTCCAGTTTGAAACCCGACACAAAAATAGTCACCCCGCCCTGTGCCTCAGAAGAAGGCACGGCCGCTTCCGGCACGATGTTTGGCTCCACCCGCTGCGGCACCGGCACGGGCCGCGCGCCTTCCGCCCCCTTGATGGCCGTGCCGATGTCCGGCGCGTTGGCGGGAGGCCGGGGCGGCGTCTGCGCAAAAACGGTTCCTTGAAAAATTAGGGCAACCGCCGCCACGGCAAGGAAGGGCAGCGGGGTTTTATAAGAGGCGCTCATAGGATATGTCCTTGCGAATACACGAAAACCCCGGATTCTATCAGCGTAAAGAGAGGCGTTGTGATGTTCGTTATGGGAGAAAATATATATATTTTTCTGAAATTTGATTTTTAATATTGAAAACTTAAAAAGCCTTACTGTGCGCGGAAATCCGCAATTTATATATTGCGTAACATTACGAAGCCATTTTTCTGGCGCTATGGATTGCTTGACAGCCTCCGCTT
Organism: Azoarcus sp.; assembly: GCA_031257305.1. Classification (GTDB taxonomy): domain Bacteria; phylum Pseudomonadota; class Gammaproteobacteria; order Burkholderiales; family Rhodocyclaceae; genus WRNU01. The sequence goes on along the minus strand of JAIRPB010000065.1, from coordinate 4,697 downwards.
CCCTTGGGCTAGAATGCGGATGTTTGTCCCATCCAGTTTGTGCTGTTCTGTAACCAATTGAGAAAATGAAAAAAATTTGTAACTTGCGAGTTGTAACGCAAAATACGCAAATACAGAAAAGCGTGAAATTTCTCACGCTAACGGCCTAGCTTTTATGAATGTCACTTTATTAAATACGCCTACACTCTTTGGATACAGCGACGGTGTCGTTGTATTTACCAAGGAGTTCTATCATGCGTAAATCTGTTTTGTTGGCAACGGTTCTGTTTGCGGTTTCTTCCTCATTCACTCTCGCGGCGAGTCCGAAGGCTAAGAAGGCTAAAGCGGGGAGTGTTAGGGTGGCTGATGAGTGCATTGTCATCCCAAATTCTAGCGGTACAACATCGCCTATAGCACTTAACATTGCGGTGGCTTCCAACATGTGGAAGCCAATGACGAGCACAGCTAACCCGGTTGGTGTGGTAAAAGCGTTTCAAGCCTCTGATGCGACGGGAGCGACTGACGTACCTATTCGTGTTTGTCATAACTCAACAGGTGCGTTAGTGGAAGAAATAAATAAGGGTGGCAGTGGATTTGATGTTTTTTTGGCAGCGAATGACACGGCGCCAAATGAGATAACGGTATCTCACACCTCCCCATTCGATTACACCAAAGGAATACCTGTATTGTGGGCACCCAATACTAGCCTAAGCCTGAATAACGGGGATGTTGCTGACAATCCTGCTATTACGATGGTTGAGGTTGCTAACCCGGAAACTGCCCCTTATGGAGCTGCGGCCAAAAAGATTTTGGGTGATGTGCAGTGGCAGGAACTCAAAGAAGCTGTTCCCACCAGACTGCACATCAACGACAACATTGAGTTGACGTATGAGGCAGTGGAAACAGCGGGGGCTACTAGTAGCACTGTTGGTTTTGTAGCCAAGTCGCAGATATGTAATTCACCGCCTTTTTCGCAACGGAATGCTATCGCCTATCCAGCTTATGCTCTCATTCAAGCTGGTACCTTATTACCTGCTACCCCCCTTGTTTTAGCCACAACATTCAAGGCATGGTTACTCACCACAGGTAGCGGAAGTGCTCAAGACATTCTAATTGAAGGGTTTTGCTATGCACCCCTGCCTTAACCATTGGGACTAAAGCGTAGCAGTTTGAAAACCGCTTGCAATGCGAGCGGCTTTCTTTTCCATTGCACTTGAATAAACATTTTTGGAGCCTCTATTATGTCAAGTCTGAATCTAACCCCGCTAAGTGCCGCTATCGCGCTAGTGTTTGCAACTTCCGTTAATGCCGCGCCTACAGGGGGAGTTGTGACGACTGGCAATGCCAATATTAGCCAAAATGGCGCAGTCACTAATATTAACCAAAGTACCCAAAAAGCTACTATCAATTGGCAAGGATTTTCTATTGCTCCCTCTGAAACGGTTCAATTCAATCAACCTAACTCCCAATCCATGACATTGAACCGTGTTATTGGAAACGAGAAAAGCGTGATTGACGGTGCGCTTAATGCAAACGGAAAAGTTTTTTTAATTAACGCCAATGGTGTGTTAATCAACAAAGATGCCCAAATCAATACGGCAGGTTTAGTGGCTTCAACGCTTAATATAACGGATGAAAATTTTAATTCAGGCAACTTTGTTTTTCAGGGCAATGGCGGCAACGTTATCAATATGGGAACCGTCAAAATTACAGATGGCGGTTATGTTGCGCTATTAGGCGAACAGGTTAAAAACGAAGGTGTAATTATTGCTAATTTAGGGAGTGTTTCGTTAAATGGCGCAAATAAAGTTACGCTTAATTTCAATGGTGATTCACTGGTTAGCGTGGTGTTGGATGAAGGCGCATTGAACGCTTTGGTTGAAAATAAACATGCCATATCCACGCCGGATGGCGGAAAAATTATTCTCACCGCAAAGGCCGCTGATGAATTGGTTGCATCTTCAGTCAATCTTAGTGGGATTATTACAGCTAAAACCCTTGATGAACTTACGGGAAAAACAAATATTGTCACGAACACTCAAACAATAAATGTTGAAACCAGTGCGGATAATATCAATATCAATAACTCACTAGCCATAGAAACAAATGGCAATATTGCGCTTAATGCGAATAAAGACATCAATATTAATGCGCCCGTTACCATTGACGGAGAAAAAGCGCATCTATCAATGGACTTTGGCCATGCTTACAATATTTTGACCAAAGCGTCTTTTAGTGGAGTTGAGGTTGTTGCGCCAACGGAAGGCGTTCTAGGTGCTGGAGCTTCTACCGCCCAAATAGATACTAGTGGTGGAGTTTACGGCAAAGTGACATTGAACGGCTCTGATGCTTCGCTAACAATCAATGGAGAAAATTATGTTTTAGTTCACGACCTCACCGAATTGAAGTTGAAAAGCGGAATAACTGGAAAATATGCCTTAGTTCAGGATATTGATGCTAAAGATACAACTTTTACGGCGGCGGTCATGCCTTCTCTTACAGTAAATAGTATCCTTGCAGGTTTGGGTCATAAGGTTGAAAACCTAAATATAAATATATCCGGTGTTGGTAATATTGGGCTTATTGGCGTAAATCAAGGCGAAATACGTGATATTGGTATTGTTAACGCCAACATTTCAAGTGGAGGATATAGCGGCGCATTAGCAGGTCGAAATATTGGAAAGATAAGTCATGCTTACAGCGAAAACGGAACTGTTAATGGTGTTGACAATATTGGAGGGCTTGTAGGCGGTTCATTGACCGCCGTTGCAAAAATTGAATATTGTTTCGCAACAGGAACGGTAGCTGGAAATAACTATGTTGGTGGGCTAGTGGGAGCAAGTACACAAGGGGCAGTTACTACCCATTCCCATGCGGCAAAAACAGGAACAGGAATTGGAGAAGTTACAGCTACCACAGGTAATGTAGGAGGCTTAATAGGTTCCGCAGCTGGAGTTGTTGAGAGTTCATGGTCGAATCTGGACATCGCCGGTGAAGGAGCGGGGGGGCTACTAGGATATGTATCCGCAAGCAACAACACATCTGTTTCTGATTCTTTTGCAACGGGCAATATTAGAGGAGGTAAATCAGCCCTTGGCGGATTGATTGGGTACACAGGCTCTGCTTCAGCTTCAAATCCAATAAAAATTACGAATTCCTATGCGACAGGTTCCGTTAAAGGTTACACTCAATCATACAATGATGGGGAGATTGGTGGGTTAATAGGCAATGTCACAAATAACGCTATAATTACACATGTTCATGCAACGGGAAATGTCATCATATATAACAACGGTGCTCAATCTGTTGGTGGGCTAATCGGTGTATTAGGTCAAGGTTCAGTTCTTGCTTGGGCTTATGCTCCTAAAGAACAGCTGGTAATAGATGAATCAAAAAACAAAAACAGCCAATACTTTGGTGGGCTTGTAGGTTCTAATGTTGGAAAAATTCAAAATTCCGAAGCCTTTAATAGTCCTCAAGGCGGTTATTTCGTTGGTGGTTTGGTTGGCGGTAATGCTGGCTCAATTAGTAATTCCATCGCGCACGGAAAACCTACCGCAACTAATGAAGATTATAGCGACCGTGTTGGCGGTATTGCGGGTCAAATAAATAGCGATGCCTCTATGACAGATGTTGCATGGGATGTAGAAGTATCGGGGCAGGATAAAGCCTACGGTTTTGTGCTTGTAAAATATCCACCCAATGGAGGTCCAGCGATAGAAGGTCCTTATATTGATGGTGCTTTTGGACTTACCACAGCTGAACTCGCCAACGATGGTATTCGTAGCGCCATCCTTAACGGCGGCGATGTACCATCCGCCATCAAAGCCTTCCACGACCACCTGGCCGCCGCCGAACAAGCCGAAAGAGAAGCCAAAGAAGAACAAGCCCGACAAGAGGAAGAAGAACGCCGCAGAAAAGAAGAGCAAGAACGCGAAACCCAACGGGTTATTACCGAAGCCATCAGCAACTTCGAGGCCAAACGCCTAGCCGCCGAGCAAAATACCCAACCCCCGGCGACTCCCCAAGAACAAATCTCCCTAAACAAAGCCATCATCGACTACTCCGCCTCCCCCGCCGCCGGCCCTGCCTCGGCGTCCTTTGGCGCGGACGTGAGAATAGTGGTGGTCGACGGTGTGCCTTATCTCGTTAGCGACGACGACGAAGAACGTCCGGCAAAAGAAACCGCGCAATGAAATAAACACCGCCCGGGGCGCGGTACGCCGTGCCCAAAACGCTGGCGTATGGGACGAAACGGGGTTCTATCCCTTTTTGCAGTTAGTGTGGGACGTTGGGCGCGGCGGAATCGGGCATGGGCGATTTCAAACGCGAGCCGCTACGCCTAGCCGAAGATGTCCGAGTGTGAGCCGAGGCGAACCAGCGGAGCGTCTCTGCGTCAGGCAGCTTGTAGACGAGAAGCAAATCAGGCTTCACATGGCACTCCCGGTGTTCTCGCCAGTTCTGCGATAGCTCATGGTCTTTGTTTTTCTGCGGCAACGGTTGGTCTGTTGCCAGAAGTTCAAGGACTTTACGAAGCTCAAGCGGCGGGATGCTCTTTTTGAGTTCGTATAGGACAATAGGCGTTGTTTTGTCTAACTGCCCCGCACTATGAAACGAGATAACGCCGAACTCTGCTACACCTTCATCTGTGACCCCACTTGGCTGACTGATTACGAGGTGGTGACTGATGAGTTAAGCACCCAACTCGGCATGGCTTA
>JAIRPB010000126.1 GCA_031257305.1 Azoarcus sp. | reverse complement strand
GAAGGTTGGTTTTGGTGACTGGATGATTGGGTAAAAAAGGGCATGGTTTGTCTTAGCGCATTGACTGGAATCGGCTAGTTTTGCCCAAATATTGTCAAAATTTTGTCAAATGCGCTGGGATTTGCTTGTTTCAGAGCCGGACGCTAAAACGGGTCCCCCCTTCGGGGAGGCTGCTAAGTTCAATGCGCCACCCTTGGTGGGCGCAAATGCGCCGAACCAGTGAAAGCCCCAGCCCAAGCCCTTCGCCGCGCGCTTGCCCGCCTCGCGTAAAGGGTAGGAACACCCGGTTTTTATCTTGTTCTGAAATACCGATGCCCGTGTCCTCAATCCTAAAGCCGCCGTTTTCCAGCACCAGCTTTATCCAGCCGGAATCCGTGTAGTGCAGCGCATTACGCAACAGGTTGCCCATAACGGTACGCAGGAGCGTTCCGTTGTATTTCGCCGGGTCACTCGCTTCGACAACAAACTCAAAACGAATCCCCTTGGACTCAATGTCTGGTTTCCAGCGCAGGCATTGCTCTTCGGCTACCGCGCCCAAACGTGCGTTGAGTTCTGGGGCGGGCGTCCCGGCGGCTTTTCCCGATACAGGATGCGCACGGGCTAGTTGTAAGAAGATTTCTGACATGTCGCGCATTTCTTCGGCGGCACAGGCGATGCGGTCCAGCCGTTCCCGTTCGCGGGGAGACAGGCTGGCATGCGCTAACAACTCGCAGGAAGTTGAAATAATCATCAGCGGGGTACGCAATTCGTGGCTGATGTCGGCGGTAAAAAGCCGCTCGCGCTCTAGGGCCAGCGCCAGCCGCGTCATGGCGTCGTCAAAAGTTTTTGCCAGATGGCCAATTTCATCGTCGGCGTAGTCTTGTTCGAGGGACGCCGATGGAAAAGAAAATGGGTCGCGCAGACGCACTTGTTCGGCAAGACGGATTACCGGGAACATCACTTTTTTGGAGGTGAGCTTGCCTAGCCCCCAAGCGCCGGCCACGGTGATGAGGAATCCCAGAAACAGAACGCCAAATACAATCCGTTCGCGTACTTCAAACTCACTCTGGTCTTGTATCAACACGTGGCGGCGGTTTGCCGCCTCTAGGACGAAAACCCATTCATGCCCTATTTCGCTAAAACCTTCCCGTGCCTGCGAATAGCGTTCCGGGATGGGGTCCGCAATGCCCGGATAACCGGAGGCGAAAAACTGCATGTCGTGATCGAGGCGCGGGGGCCGGCCCTGACTCAAATCCTCGGCAATAACGTTGCCCAACGTCTTGCTCATCAACCGGGAAACGAGTTCTTTTTCTACAAAAAACATGATGTAGACGAGGCTCAGCGTAAACGCGCCGCTCACCACAAAAGTCATGAGGGTAAAGGCCAAGGTAATCCGCTGGGCAAGCGGATAGGGACGTTCAGTGCGCATTTTGTTGGGCAGAGAGGCAAAAGCCGATGCCATGTACGGTATGAAGGAGGGGCTTGGGGAAGGGCTTGTCGATAATCTGGCGCAACAGGTGGATGTGGCTACGCAGGCTGTCGCTATCGGGAACGTCCTCTCCCCACAAGGTTTCTTCGAGCGTTTCCCGGCGCACGACGGCAGGGCTTTTGCGCATGAGCGTTTCTAGCAGCTTCAAACCAATGGGGTTTAATTTAAGCGATTTGCCCGCCCGCCTGACCTGAAGGGTGTCTAAGTCGTAGCTCAAGTCATCGACTTCTAGCCGCCGCTCAATGTTGCCCCGCGAACGGCGCAGGATGGCCTCGATACGTGCGGTGAGTTCAGAGAGCGCAAAGGGTTTGATTAGGTAATCGTCCGCTCCCGCTTCAAACCCGTGCAGGCGGTCATCCAGCGTATCGCGGGCGGTAAGCATGATGATAGGGGTATAGTCGCGGTTCTCCTCACGCAAGCGTTTGCACACTTGGAAGCCGTCAATACCGGGCAACATCAGATCTAAAACGATAAGGTCATACCGTTGCGACGACGCTAACCTCAAGGCAGTGAGGCCGTCTTCAGCACAATCGGTGACATAGCCCTTGAGGTCAAGGTAATCCAAGATGTTGGAAAGGATAACGCGGTTATCTTCAATAACAAGAATGCGCATGGGATTAAACGGGAACCTTGGGATTAAGCGAGGGGCAACTTCGTAAAACGTAGATACTAGTTGCTATGCCGATTTTATTTGTGAAAATTTTATGAAAAAAGAGATACGGCCGTTTGCCGCCGCAGGTTAATTCCGTAAATGTCATGACACAAACAGTACGCTCTTAAAGGCTAAGCCTCAAAATGAGCTACGATAAGTGTCAGAATTTTTTACATAACTTTTCGTAAATACTCATAAAATCATTAACAATCAGTAAGATAAGTTTTGGCACATTTCGTGCTGTATCGCACACAACCGGTTTTGCTCTCTAGCAAAGCCATCTTGGAACACATGCACAAGGATTGACCATGAACAAGCTGCTTTCTACTTCACTGCTGACTCTCGGTATGCTGTCCTCGGCTTCGGCTTTAGCAGGCAGCAACGATTCCATCGCGGACCTCTACGGCGGGCATCTCTACATTGTCGATAACGACAACCCCATCACGCTGACTTACGGGTCAGCCACCCGTCCGGGCATCTCGTTTGCCACGCATAGCAATGTTCTGTACGTTGCCACGCTTGATAGCGACGGGCAATTTGTCGATAGCTGGCGAAAAGTCTTTCAGACCAAAGGGAATGCTAACGATACCGCCACCCTCGCTGCTAGTAGCCCTAGCTCGTTTAGTTTCGCCGCCGGTGCTAACGCTTACGAGCTGGTTTTCAAATGGCAGAACCTGGATACCGGCGCGTGGTATACCAGCAGCGTTCTATCTGGTTCAACGCCAAGCTCAAACTCAAACGGAAAGTATGACCTGATAGCCTACTTTCCCGGAGACAAAGCCGTTGTCGGTCTTGATGACGGCGGGGTGGGCAGCAACGGCCAAATCCATTGGGACTGGAACGATGTCATCTTCCAAGTTTCCAACGTCGCGCCTAAGGCCCCGCAAATTCCCGCCGTTCCCGAGCCAGAAACATGGGCCATGCTGTTGGCCGGACTCGGCTTGGTCGGTAGCGTAGCGCGCCGCCGTAACCGTCACTAATATAGTTTCCGTTCCCATTAAAGGGTAATGGGTAAAAAAAGGGAGGCAGAGAAGCCTCCCTTTTTTCCCCAAGGGGCTCTTTTTTGCTCTGAGCTTGCTGGATAGGCATAATGAGCGGCTTGGAGAGTTTCTTTCCCAGATTCTCTGGGGGCTTTCGATAACGGAGGACAGAATGCGCGGCTGGTTGCGGGGGGTGGAGCGAATTGACTCGCCCAATTTCGATGCCCGGCCAGAAGGCGTATCGGTTAGCTTGGTTGTCATCCACGCTATCAGCCTGCCCCCGGATGAATTCGGCGGCCCCGGCGTTATCGAGCTTTTTACCAACCAGCTTGACCCTACCGCTCATCCCTACTATGCAGGTATCCACCCGTTGCGGGTGTCGTCGCATTTTTTCATCCGCCGCGACGGAAAAATCATCCAGTTCGTTTCCGTGCTTTGCCGGGCTTGGCATGCGGGCGTATCACAGTGGCGCGGGCGTGAGCGGTGCAACGATTTTTCGATTGGTATTGAGCTTGAAGGCTGCGACACGGTACCGTTTGATGACCGTCAATACGTTGCGCTGGCAACCTTATTAGAACGCTTGGACAAACAATTTCCGGGATGCGACATTGCGGGCCATTCGGACATCGCGCCCGGACGCAAAACTGACCCCGGTCCGTTCTTTGACTGGACGCGGCTGGGTATAACCAAAGCGAGAGACTTTCATGGATGATTTACTGCGTGCGGCGGCGCTTGAATATCACCGCTTCCCCAAGCCGGGCAAGATTGCGATAACGCCTATCAAAGCGTTGACCAACCAACGAGACTTGTCACTAGCTTATTCGCCGGGCGTGGGAGCCGTGTGTGATGCCATCGTGGCGGACCCTGCTGAAGCGGCCAACCTCACCGCACGCGCTAACCTCATCGGCGTTATCACTAACGGGACCGCCGTACTCGGCCTAGGCAATATCGGCCCCTTAGCCGCCAAGCCAGTGATGGAAGGCAAAGGCGTACTGTTTAAGAAATTTGCGGGTATCGACGTTTTCGACATTGAACTCAACGAACCGGACCCCGACCGCCTCATCGACGCGATAGCCGCAATGGAGCCAACCTTTGGCGGCATCAACCTAGAGGACATCAAAGCGCCAGAATGCTTTTATATTGAGCAAAAACTACGCGAGCGGATGAAAATCCCGGTTTTCCACGATGACCAGCACGGCACGGCCATTGTTGTTGGCGCGGCTATCCTCAACGGGCTGCAAATACAGGGCAAAAAACTAAAAGAGGTCAAACTCGTCACTTCAGGCGCGGGGGCGGCCGCGCTTGCTTGCCTTGACTTGCTCGTTATGCTTGGCATACCGGTGGAAAACATCTGGGTGTCGGACATCGAGGGCGTCGTCTATGAGGGGCGGACCACGCTCATGGATCCCATCAAGGCACGCTACGCCAAAAAAACCGATGCCCGCAGCCTTGCCGAAATCATCAAAGGGGCGGATGTCTTTCTGGGGTTATCGGCCGGCGGCGTACTCAAACCCGAAATGGTGGCCAAAATGGCGCCCAGCCCGTTAATTCTGGCGCTGGCCAACCCCACCCCGGAAATTTGGCCCACTGTGGTGAAAGACGTGCGCGGAGATGCCATCATCGCCACCGGGCGTTCGGATTTTCCAAACCAAGTCAATAACGTCCTGTGTTTCCCTTTCATTTTCCGGGGAACGCTCGACGTAGGCGCCACCAGTATCACTAACGAAATGAAACTGGCCGCAGTACGCGCCCTCGCAGAACTGGCTCGCGCCGAGCAAAGCGACATTGTCATGTCAGCCTACGGCGAAAAAGTCACGAGTTTTGGCTCTGAATACATCATCCCGCGCCCCTTCGACCCCCGGCTCATTGTTAAGGTGGCGCCGGCCGTCGCCAAAGCCGCAATGGATTCTGGCGTCGCAACGCGCCACATCACGGATTGGGACGCTTACAAAGCCCAACTTAACAACCTCGTCTGGCAATCGGGTTTCTTGATGAAGCCTGTATTTGCCGCCGCCCGGAGCATGCCGCAACGCATCATTTACGCCGAAGGCGAATCCGAGCGGGTATTACGCGCCGTGCGCGGCGTCATCGACGAAGGCATGGCTTGGCCAATCCTTGTCGGTCGCCCAGATGTCATTACCCATACGATTGACCAGCTCGGCTTGCGTATGAATGCCGGCCAGCACTTTGAACTAATCGACCCCGGCCACAACCCGCATTTCAACGGAATGTGGACGCACTATCACAAGCTCATGGAACGGCGCGGCGTCACGGAAAACGAAGCTCAAAAAAGAGTGCACCGCAACACTACCCTCATTGGGGCACTGCTGCTCGCGCTTGGTTATGGCGACGGCCTCATCTGTGGAACAGATGGCGTATACCGCCTCCACCTCGCCCACATCGAAGCGGCGGTGGGGCGCCGCCCCGGCGTCAATCACTTCTACACCGTTAACGTACTGAATGCTTCGGGGCGCACATTGTTCTTGGCTGATACCAACGTCAATTACGACCCAACCGCCGAGCAAATCGTTGAAATGACCGTGCTGGCCGCAGAAGAAATGCAGCGGTTTGGCATTGAACCCAAGGTGGCGCTGCTTTCACATTCTTCTTTCGGCTCTGCCGATACGCCCACCTCCACAAAAATGCGTACCGCGCTGCACCTACTACGCGAGCGGCATCCCGAACTCCAAGTCGAAGGCGAAATGCAGGGAGATTCGGCGCTCAATGAACAGCTACGTCACCAAGTTTTCCCCAATTCGCGCTTGAGCGGGGAAGCAAACCTGCTCATCTTCCCAACGCTAGATGCCGCCAACATTGCCTTCAACCTGCTGAAAACAGCTTCTGCCGGAGGGGTAACGGTCGGTCCCATCCTGCTTGGCGCGGCCCGGCCCGTTCATGTATTGACGCCTGCCACAACGGTACGCAGAATCATCAACATGACTGCGTTATCCGTAGTCGAAGCCGGTTGCCGGGAGGTTCTGAACCGATGAAAACCTTTACAAGCAACATCAGCCCGTTTTCGCCGATACTGCACTGCAATAAAGTTTTGTTGGATTTGTGCATTATTTGCGCTACGCGGTTTGTCGGCAGAATAGCCGCGATGTTAAAATATGAACGTATTCTTATCGAAACTGCATTGAAAAACCTCCCCAACAGCCTGTTTTCATTGCAGATACGCTCCAAAAACTTCAACACTGAGGTGTGCTCATGAAGCCTCGTTTTTTGTTTGCCGCAACAGTGGCACTGGCCTTGGCTCTGTCAGGGGCTGAATTCGCTTCCGCTGCGTCTGCAAAATGCACCGGTTCTGTTAGGGCTAAGGCAAAAGCATGTAAACCCGCGCCAACGGCGATGGCAAGCAAAAAAAACTTTGCCGGCAAAAAAACCGTGAAAATGACAAAGGTCAAAAGGGCGCTCTCACGCAGGCTGGCAGCGGCAAAAAGCCGGGCCGTCCGCGCCCGGATTTCAAATGAACCCATCACTGTCAGGCTTGACGAATACGGCCAACCCCGTTTGAGTTCGTCAGCGTTCTACGTCGTTAACCAGAACACAGGCGAAATCCTGCTCCAGAGAAACGCCCGCCTTGTTATGCCAATCGCCTCAATCACCAAGCTCATGACAGCGATGGTGGTGCTTGATTCGGGAAGCAGGATGGATGAGGTACTCACCATCTCTGATGACGATGTTGACTATCTAAAAGGTACGCATTCCCGCCTAGGCGTCGGAACCCAGCTAACACGCGAGGAAATGTTACAACTCGCGCTAATGTCATCCGAAAATCGGGCCGCCTCGGCGCTGGCTCGCCACTATCCGGGCGGACGCGAAGCGTTTGTAGCGGCAATGAACGTCAAAGCCCGCATGGTTGGCATGTCGGAAACCCATTTCTATGACAGTACGGGGCTAACCCCGCGCAACGTCTCCAGCCCTCGTGACCTTTCGCGCCTAGTCGCCGCCGCCGCCGGTTATCCCCAAATACGTGAATTCTCCACCACATCAGAACGTTACGTTTTCATCAATGGCCAATTGAGGCGCTTTGGCAATACCAATGGCTTGGTCAAAAGTTCTGACTGGAACATCAGCATTTCCAAAACAGGCTACATCAGCGAAGCTGGACGCTGTCTCGTCATGCAGGCATGGATGCTAGACCAACCGCTACTCATCGTTTTAATGGACGCGGATGGCCGTAACATGCGCGCTGTTGACGCACAAAGAGTGCGCCTATGGCTAGAAGAAAAACCAGAACGCCTAGCCGCCAACCGCCGGCCACAACAAGGCTGAAAAACAAAACCCTTGTTAATAAAAAAAGAGCGCACAAA
>JAIRPB010000077.1 GCA_031257305.1 Azoarcus sp. | reverse complement strand
CTCGCATTCAATAAAACTTTGCCTCTCCCACAGGCCGTGTCTTAAAGCGGCGGTGAACCCAGTAATATTGTTCTGGCATGGTGCGTACCACGCTTTCAATCCAAGCGTTCATCCGGCGGGTGTCGGCTTCCACATCTTCGGTGGGGAAGTCTTTCCATGCTTCGCCGATTGTCTGCACGTAGCCTTGGCCGCACGGCAGCATTTTGGTGATGCAGGGGAGCACCTTTGCCCCGGTGAGGCGCGCTAGCCGGGAAAGGCCGGTGATGGTGGCGGCGCTGACCCCGAAAAAAGGGACGAACACGGCATTTTTCCGGCCATAGTCCAAGTCTGGCAAATAGTAGAGCGGGCGGTTGGATTTCATCGCTTTTACGATGCCGCGAACGCCGTCTTGCCTTGAAAGCAAAACTTGGCTGCCGAAACGGTTGCGGCCTCGGTAGAGAAGGCGGTCGAGCACGGGGTTTCGTTTTTGCCGTGCGTACATGCTCACGCAGTCAAAGGACATCGCAATCCGTGCGCCGCCCATATCAAGCCCGACGAAGTGCGGCGCGAGCAGGATAACCGGGGTGTTTGTTTCAACACAGGCGCGGAGGTGTTCTTCCCCTTCAAAGCGGATGATGCGCTGTAGCCGCTCGGTGGATGCCCACCACAGCAGGCCGCGTTCGAGCATGCTGCGCCCAAGAACCTGAAAATGCTTCCTTGCTAAGCGATGGCGTGCGGGGGAGCCGAGTTCGGGAAAACACATCGCAAGGTTTTTTGCCGCAACCCGCCGCCGTGGCCAGACGATGAGCCAAGCCAGAAGCCCCAGAAAGCGCCCAAACAGCGAGAGCACGGGGAGCGGTAGCCAGTGGAGTAGCCAGATGAGGAAAATTGCCAGCCGGGTCATGGCGCGATTTCCTCTTGCCCGGAGGGTTTTTCCGGTGTTTTTGGCGGCATGGGGACTCCGCGCCGGTGCTTGTAGCGGTTATAGCCCCATAGGTATTGCTCCGGCCGCTGGAGGATGAGGCGTTCTATGTCGCGGTTCATTGCCGCGCAACGTGCGGCGAGGTCTCCCGTGTAGGTTTCAGAGGGCCGCGAAAAGTGCATCGTGTAACCTTCACCGCGCGGCAGACGTTCAACCCAGAGGTAGAGCATCTGGGTGTGGCGTGTTTCGGCTAGCCGTGTGGCTAAGGTCATCGTCCAAGCGGGGCGTCCGAAAAAATCCGCCCACACGCCTTCGCCCGCACGGGGCACTTGGTCGGGCAGGATGCCTACCATTTCCCGCGCCCTTAATGCTTTGAGCAGTTGCCGGACTCCGGCCATATTGGCGGGGGCCGTGAATACTTGCCCGCGCACACGCCCCATCTGCATTAAAGACTCAAGCGCACGGTAACGCGGCGGGCGGTACATGACGGTGAGCGGCATAGCGCCGATTTGCGCACTGATGTGCCCGGCCATTTCAAAACAGCCTAAATGGGGCGTTAAAAACAAGATTGCTTTGCCATCGCGCCGGGCGGCTTCCACCACTTCTTGCCCGTAGATGGCTTTAATTTTTGTCAGTTGTTCTTCGATGGGGCGTAGCCACACCCAGCAGGCTTCCAGCACTTGCCGCCCGGTTTCTGCGACGGCGGCATGTAACAACGCACGAGAAGGCGTTCCCACGGCTTGTGTGAGGTTGGCGCGCAGGTGGCGGCGGAATGTTGGGGAGCACAGGTAAACAAACCATCCTCCTAGGCCGCCTAAGCGGTAGAGGACGGGTAACGGCAAACGGGCGAACATCCGGGCAAGAAAATTTAGGAACACGGACTGGGAGACTGTTTGGGGTTCAAACAAAGAATTTGACCACAAAAAAAGTAAAGCATATAGTTCGCGCTTACCGCCGAGTTAACTCGACAACTTGCAGGGCGGTTTTAGAAATACTGCTAAAGCGTCAAGCTGCTCACAAAATCCCCGGAGCCGGCCAAGACGCCGAAACTTGCGGGGATTTAAGTTTTTCAGGAGCAGGCGATGACAAAAGAGTTTCTTTTTACCTCGGAATCCGTCTCGGAAGGCCACCCAGACAAGGTGGCGGACCAAATCTCTGACGGTGTGCTGGATGCCATTCTCGCGTTAGACCCGCATGGGCGCGTGGCTTGCGAAACACTGGTTTCAACCGGGCTGGTGGTGGTTTCGGGCGAAATTACCACAGCGGCGCATGTTAATTACCGGGAAATCGCGCAAGACGTTATCCGCCGCATCGGGTACAACGATTCCGCTATCGGCTTTGACTACAAAAGCTGCGCGGTATTGGCGGCCGTCAACGCCCAGTCGCCGGACATTGCCCAAGGGGTCAACGAAGGCGAGGGCATTGACCTTGACCAAGGCGCGGGCGACCAAGGGTTGATGTTTGGTTTTGCCACACGCGAGACGCCGAGTTTAATGCCGCTGCCCATCCATTATGCGCATCGCATCATGCAGCGTCAGGCTGAATTGAGAAAAGACGGCCGCCTTCCTTGGCTACGCCCGGATGCCAAAAGCCAGATTACGGTGAAATACATCGACGGCCAGCCGGTGGCTATCGATACCGTGGTGGTCTCCACGCAGCATTCCCCTGATGTTTCCCACGCACAAATTCAAGAAGCGGTGATTGAGGAAATCGTCAAGCCCGTGCTGCCCAAGGAACTCATCAAAGGCGAAGTGAAATACTTCATCAACCCAACAGGCCGTTTTGTGGTCGGCGGTCCCCAAGGCGATTGCGGCCTTACCGGGCGCAAAATCATTGTGGATACTTACGGCGGCGCGGCGCACCACGGCGGCGGCGCGTTTTCGGGCAAGGACCCGTCCAAAGTTGACCGTTCAGCGGCTTACGCCGGCCGTTACGTTGCCAAAAACGTGGTTGCGGCGGGTCTGGCGGAAAAGTGCGAGGTACAAGTAGCCTATGCTATTGGCGTGGCAAAGCCTGTAAGTTTGATGGTCAACACCTTTGGCACAGGCAAAATCAGCGACGACAAAATTGTGGCGCTAATTCGCGCCCACTTTGATTTGCGCCCCAAAGCCATTATCCAGACGCTAAACCTGTTGCGTCCCATTTATTCCAAAACAGCCGCTTACGGCCACTTTGGCCGTGACGAGCCGGAATTTACTTGGGAGCAAACGGATAAAGCT
>JAIRPB010000201.1 GCA_031257305.1 Azoarcus sp. | reverse complement strand
CTGCACTTTCAGGACATCGAACTCCTGCTCCGCGTCCTCATCCGGCTACGCGACAACGGCAACACCATCATCGTTATCGAGCACAACTTAGATGTCATTAAAACAGCAGACTGGATTATCGACCTCGGCCCCGAAGGCGGCAACGACGGTGGCACACTGGTTTGCGCAGGTACGCCAGAAGAGGTTGCGGGGTATGAGGGGAGTTATACGGGGGCGTGTTTGGGGAAAGTGCTGGGATAAGGGGAATCGAAACAGTGTTCTCCCAATTCTGCTATTCCGGCCATCCTGGATGGCTTCGTCGCTTTGCTTCTCGCTATGACGGGAATTTGTGTGGGGGCGCTTGGCAAGCGCCCGAAAAACCCCACATGCCACGCTCGCTCTGTTGGGGCAAGCCTCCCGGCGCTGAGGGTAAGCCAAGCATCCTGCTTGCCATCCACGCACAGATGGCAAGCAGGATGCTTGCCCTACCTTTTAGACGCCTTTCGGCGTTCGCGCCCCTACATTTTTGTTCCGTTCGTTGCGGACATTTTGGGTACGGTACGCCGTGCCCTTCAACGGGCGGACCGAAAAATCCCGCCTATGCTAAAAAAACCGCCCAACAAAAACCCCGTTGCGCCAAATGGCGAACGGGGCACGTTATTTAAGGGCGGGTTTGAAACCCGCCCCTATTTTTTTGCATTCGATGGCGTTACGGGTTTTGCAAGGGTTTCATAGCCTAAACCGGACATAAGACCCCGGCGCGTCTTCCAGTGCCTTGAGCGGGCCTTTATTGGGGTCGCGCGCTTCGACTTGGGCGTTGTCGTGTTCGGTAATCCATTGTTGCCAGTTAAGCCACCAAGAGCCTTCGTGCTGTTTGACGCCGGCAAACCATTCGTCTGACGTGGGCGGGAGTTTTGAGGCGGGGTTAATCCAGTAGCCGTATTTGTTGGCGGCGGGGGGGTTGACGATGCCGGCGATGTGGCCGGAGCCGCCTAGCACGAAACGCACCGGCGCGGTGAAACGCGCCGCGCCCATGTAGGTGCTCTTCCACGGGGCGATGTGGTCTTCTATGGCGGAGATGAAGAAGCAGGGGACTTTGATTTGGGTGAGGTCGATGGGGACGCCTTCGATTTCGATGCCGCCCGGTTCGACGAGTTTGTTTTCCATGTACATCTTGCGCAGGTAGAAACTGTGCATTTTCGCGGGCAGGCGGGTGGAGTCGGAGTTCCAGTACAGCAGGTCAAACGGGAACGGGTCTTTGCCCATGAGGTAGTTGTTGACAACGAACGACCAGATGAGGTCGTTGGCACGGAGCATGTTGAAAGTCCCGGCCATTTCCGCGCCTTCTAGGAAGCCGCGTTTGAACATTTTTCTTTCGAGGCTGCTGACTTGGTCTTCGTCGATAAAAACGCCGAGTTCGCCCGGTTCGGAAAAGTCGGTGAGCGTTGTTAGGAACGTGGCGGAGACGATGCGCTTTTCTTTTTTGGCGGCAAGATAGGCCAGCGTGGTGGCGAGGAGCGTGCCGCCTAGGCAGTAGCCAATGGCGTTGACTTCTTTTTCGCCGGTTTGCTTTTCTATGGCGTCAAGCGCGGCAAGAATGCCTTCCGTCATGTAAGAGGCAAATGTTTTTTCAGCTTGCTTTTCGTTGGGGTTAACCCAAGAAATAACAAACACGGAATGGCCTTGCTCGACCAGCCATCTGATGAAGGAGTTTTTCTCGCGCAGGTCCAGAATGTAGAACTTGTTAATCCAAGGGGGGGCAATGAGGATAGGACGCTTGAATACCTTTTCGGTGGTGGGCGTGTATTGGATTAACTGCATCATGTCATTTTGGAAAATGATTTTGCCCGGCGTGGTGGCCACGTTTTTGCCGAGTTCAAAAGCCGTGGTGTCGGTCATGCGCACACGCAGGTTGCCGTTGCCATCTTCGATGTCACGTAGCAGGTTGTTTAAGCCCAGAATGAGGTTTTGCCCGTTGCAGCGCACGGTTTGCCTGAAGACTTCCGGGTTGGTGAGGGCGAAATTGGAGGGGGAGAACGCATCAATATACTGGCGGGTGTAAAAATCCACTTTCCGCGCCGTTTGTTCGTCAAGCCCTTCCACGCCGTTGACCATGTCATGGATGTGGCGTGCGGTGATGAGGTAGGTTTGTTTGATGAAATCGAACATGAAATGTTCTTGCCATTGCTCATCACGGAAACGTTTGTCGCCGCGAGTGGGGACGGCCACCGGCGCGGCCTGCATACCGGCGAACCGTAGCAGGGAGTGCTGCCATAGCGCAAAGTAGTCCCACACTAGGCTCATCTGTTCTTGCGCAAGTTTGTAGGGGTTGGACAGCAAGCGGGTCATCATGTCCATAAACGCTTGGGCAACGCCTAGTTCGTCTGAGGGCGCTTGGATGCCTTTTTGCATCTGGCGTTGGACGTGTTCGCTGATGAGGCGGGAGGCTCGGCGGGCGACTTCAGCGTAGGCTTTGGCGGTTTCTTCGGGATTGAGGCATTCACAGGCATTGGAATCGGTACTCATGGGAATCAGCTCCTAGCGGATTTAATTAGGCACATTCAGTGGGACGGTTGAGAAAGGGCTTCGATGACTTCCGGCGGCGCTTGGACGAGTTCGATTAAAACGCCCTCCGCGCCAATAGGAAATTCGTTGTTGCCCTTGGGGTGTAAAAAGGTAATGTCATAGCCCGCCGCGCCTTTGCGGATGCCGCCCGGGGCAAAGCGGACGCCTTGGGCGGTGAGCCATTCAACCGCGCGGGGCAGGTTGTCAACCCATAGGCCCACATGGTTGAGCGGCGTGGTTTGGACGGCGGGTTTTTTTTCAGGGTCGACCGGCTGCATCAGGTCGACTTCAACTTTGAGCGGGCCGCGGCCCATCGCGCAGATGTCCTCGTCCACGTTTTCGCGTTCGGAGACGAAGTTGCCCGTGACTTCTAGCCCAAGCATATCGACCCAAAGCGTTCGCAACTTTTGTTTGCTGACGCCTCCGATAGCGATTTGCTGGATGCCAAGTATTTTGAACGGGCGCTGGCTCATGTGGGGTAGGTCCTAAAAAGAGGCGAAGCCCACATTTTAAGCGTTTTTGGTTGCAGTGCAACAAAAACGCTTCGCCGTCCGAAACACGAATCGGACGGCGAAGCGTTTTGATGGGGCAGGGCGGGTTACTTGCCGCTAGAAGGCGCAGGGTCTTTGCGTTTTGCGCGGGGCTTCTCGCTTGCGGTAGCGGTGGTGGCGGGTACTGCCGCGTCGTCCGTTTTGTTCATCATGTTCCAAGGCCACAGGAACGGGTTGTTTGCGGCGGCGGTGGCTTCAGCTTCCCCGGCGGTGCTGGCGGCCGCTTTTTGTAATGGTTGGCTCATGGCGTGCAACGTAGCGATGGTTGCGCGCTGCATGTCAAGACCTTGGATAGCCATTTGTAGCATGCTGAGATTCATCTTTAGCCAGCCTTCGACGGCCCGCATATCGCAAATGCGTTTGTCGAGTTCGCCGACATCCAGCGTTGGCGTGACCATCCCCGGCAGTGTGAATCCCATTCGGCCCCACATGTTTTTAATAAACTCCAATGGGTCATGAACTGCGTTATTTGTTGCCATGATGTTTTCCTCCTCCCTCCAGTGAATTGCCTTGCTATCTTAACGTATCTTAGGCATGGCAAGGCGGTGTTATCACGCTAATTCACGCGGCGAAGACGCATGGGCGTTTCAGCAGGCGGTAATCGTTCAGCCGGATAGTTTGAAGTGATGGTTTCGGCGCTGTCGTCAATTTCCAGAATATCGAGCACTTCGCGCCCAAGGGAACGGCACGCTTTGAGCAGCGGGCTGGGCAGATGGTCCGGCATTTGCTTTTGTAGCAGCAGTTTGGATGAGGATAGCGCGCCAACGGGCTTGAGCAGGCGGTCACTGAAAGCGCCCATCCATTGCGCGACGTTGCGGTCGGATGCCTCACGCTGCCAAGGATTGGGCGGCCATTGGGAGGGGACGGCATAGGCGCGGGGGAATAGGTCGAGGTCGCGGGTGACAGTGCGGATGTCCTCTTGTGAATCCCGGAATGGCAGCAGCACGATGTCGGCCAAGCCATAAAGTTTGTGGTCCATATCGGTACGGTTTCCAGCGCCATCAACGACGCCAACCCAGTCGTCAAGTGTGCGCAGTTTGTCGATAACCTTAGAGAGCGCATCCCCGTTGCGGGCGTCGGCGGTAATGTAGCGGCGGCCATTGGGGGAGAGCGGCTCGCGGGAAACGTCTGTCAGCACGCAGGCGGCCCGATGCCCAAGTAGGCCCAGCCCTTGGCACAGCATATGGGAAATCGTTGTTTTGCCTGTGCCGCCCTTGTTGCCTATCACGCAAATAATTCTTGCCATGATTCAATCCTGAAAACGCTTGGGGAAGGTAGCCATTCTGCGCTGGCTCTTGGTATTTCTACCGCGAAAAAACGCAGGTTCGCAGGGTTAATTTAGCGTTTCGTGCGAGGAATTTCGCGGTCAGATTGTGGATAACCGCATTCGTGCTGACTGGGCGTGCGCTTGCAAGCCTTCGCCGTCTGCAAGAATGGCCGCTGCTTGGGCAAGTTTTTGTGCGCCGGTTTGTGAAATTTGCACGATGCTCGTCCGCTTCTGAAAATCATAAACACCCAGCGGCGACGAAAACCGCGCGCTACGCATGGTGGGCAGCACATGGTTGGGGCCGGCACAATAATCGCCCAAGGCTTCGACGGCCCAATGCCCAACGAAAATGGCGCCGGCATGACGGATTTTGTTCACCCAGCCTTCCGCATGTTCCAGCGAGAGTTCAAGGTGTTCAGGCGCAATGTGATTGGCAATCTCACAGGCTTGCCCAATGCTTTCGACGAAGATTAACGCTCCCCGGCCTGCCAGCGATTTGGCGATGGTTTCTTTGCGCGGCATGGCGGGTAACAGCCGGGTAATTGACGCTTGCACGGCATCGATGAAATCGGCATCCGTGCAAAGCAGGATAGATTGCGCCAGTTCGTCATGTTCGGCTTGGGCGAACAAATCCATCGCCACCCAGTCGGGCTGGCCGCTGCCGTCAGAAATCACCAGCACTTCGGACGGTCCCGCAATCATGTCGATGCCTACCGTCCCAAAAACCCGCCGCTTGGCTTCTGCCACATACGCATTGCCGGGGCCGACGATTTTGTCGACGCACGGAATGGTTTGTGTGCCATAGGCCAATGCCGCAATCGCCTGTGCGCCGCCGACGCTAAAGACGCGGTCAACGCCAGTCATGACGGCCGCCGCCAGCACAAGCGGGTTTTTTTCGCCCATTGGCGCGGGCACGGTCATGATGAGTTCGCCCACCCCCGCCACCTTAGCGGGAATCGCGTTCATCAAAACCGAACTCGGATAGGCGGCCCGCCCGCCCGGGACGTAAAGCCCGACGCGGTCAAGCGGAGTTACTTTTTGCCCTAATACCGAACCGTCGGCTTCCGTGTACGTCCAAGAACTGCCTTTTTGGCGCTCATGGTAGAGGCGCACCCGTTCAGCCGCCAGTTCTAGCGCCTCGCGCTGTGCTTTGTTAAGCGCGTTAAGCGCCGCCTTGAGTTCAGCTTGGGAAATTTCCAGCGCCAATACTGAAGTTGCCTCCGATTTATCGAAACGGCATGTGTATTCCAACACGGCCGCGTCCCCCCGCTCGCGCACCGCATGCAGGATTTCGGTCACGGCTTGGTTGATACGCGCATCGGCAGACATCTCGAAAGCCAGCAGGCGGTTGAGCGCGGCAAGGAAATCAGGAGTACGGGCATCGAGCCTACGGAGGGTTGTCATGATTTGGCTCCCGCTACAGCGCGTTCAAACGCCGCGATAAAAGGGCGGATAAGGTCATGTTTAAGTTTAAGCGCGGCTTGGTTAACAATGAGCCGGGAACTGATTGGCATAATTTCTTCCACTTCCACTAGCCCGTTAGCGCGCAACGTGCTGCCTGAAGAGACGAGGTCGACAATCGCGTCAGCCAGTCCCACAAGCGGGGCAAGTTCCATTGAGCCGTAGAGCTTAATGAGATCGACATGCATGCCTTTGGCGGCAAAATGCGCTTTGGCGGAATGGATATATTTGGTTGCCACGCGGATGCGTCCGCCGGTCCGGGCCGTGGCGGCGTAATCAAAACCTTTGCGAGTTGCCACGCACAGGCGGCAGCGCGCAATGTTGAGGTCAAGCGGCTGATACAGCCCCGCGCCGCCATGCTCCAGCAAAACATCTTTGCCCGCGATACCCACATCCGCCGCGCCGTATTGCACGTAAGTGGGCGTATCGGTTGCCCGGACAATCACCAACTGCACATCGTCGCGGTTGGTACCAATAATCAGTTTGCGCGAACGTTCAGGGTCGTCAGCAGGCACAATCCCCGCCGCAGCCAGCAGCGGCAA
>JAIRPB010000080.1 GCA_031257305.1 Azoarcus sp. | reverse complement strand
GCGGCGTCACTCCTTTCCATAACCAATCCTGCACTCCGCCGCCTTCACGGATGGGCCGCAGCAGATCCGTTGGCGCGGCTTGAAGCAGTGTGAGAGCCGCGATGAGATTTGACTTTCCCGAACCATTGGGGCCAATCACCACGTTGAGCGGGCGCAGTTCTAACTCTGGCGAAGATTCGCCAAAACTTAGGAAATTAGTCAGTTTGATTGATTTGAGCAGCACATCGCTCTCCTTTGTTCTGAAGCCACCTGTTGTTTCCCTACCGCCGTTTGCCGCGATAGGTTTTTGCCGTCGGTTTTGTCGCAGTTTTTGCTGCGGCGGGTTTCGCTACAGGTTTTGCCCCGGTACGCCCTGCCGAGCCGCGCTTGTTGGCTGCCTTTGAGCGTCCCGCTTTTTTGGAGCGGTCGGGTTCTACGCGGACGCCCGCCCGTGCGGCGGCGCGGGCGCTGGCGGGGAGTAGCTCGCTGACGGCTAATGCCCCTTCGGGGTCAACGCCCCGGGCGGGGACGAGCAGGGCGTAACCCACGGCGGGACGGCTCCGTTTGTGCAGACCGTTGATTTGGAGCAGCTGTTCTAGCGTGAGGCCATAGCGCGAGGCCACGCCGGTGAGGGTTTCGCCTTGCATCAGCGTGTGTTTGCGCCAGCCTTTGCCGGATTGGCTGAATTCGTTTTGTATGGCTTTGAACTTTGGGGCGCTCCCGGAGGGCACTATCAGGGTTTGGCCTGAATTGGTAATGGCGGGACGGTTAAAGCCGGGATTGAGCGCCAAAAATTCTTCAAGCGGCATACCGGCGTATTCGGCGGCCGTGGCGAGGTCAATGCCTACGGGTGCGTCAACGGTGGCTAGGAACTGCTTGTTGTCGATGTAAGGCAGTTCAATGCCGAAAAGTTCAGGCTGGGCAATGATGTTTTTGATTGCTTGGAGTTTCGGCAGGTAATCGCGTGTCTCGGCGGGCAGTTTTAGCGCGCTGAACTCCGCAGGCCGGCCGGCGGCGCGGTTGCGCTCAACGGCGCGGCCAATGGCGTTTTCGCCCCGGTTATACGAAGCAAGCGCCAAATGCCAGTCTCCGTGCCGTGCGTAGATGGTTTCAAAATAGTCGAGCGCGGCATTGGTGGAGGCGATGACATCACGGCGCTCGTCAATCCAGCGGTTTTGGGTGAGGTTGTAATCGCGCCCGGTGGAGGGGATGAATTGCCACAGCCCCGAGGCGCGCGAGCGCGAATAGGCCAGCGGGTTGAAACTGCTCTCTACCATCGGGAGCAGGGCCAGTTCAGTGGGTAAATGGCGGCGTTCTAGTTCATCGACGATGTAATAGAGATAGCGTGCGCTGCGGTTGAACATCCGCTCTAGCGCGGCGGGGCGGCGGAGATAGGAATGTTGTAGCTGGATAACCCGGCGGCTGTTGAAATCCGGCATGGCAAACCCCCGCCGGATGCGGTCCCAGACATCGTTAGGCTTCCGGGTGAGATCCAGCGGGAGCACCCTGTCCCATGCGGAGCCTATATCCACAACGGTTGCCCCTTTGGCTGAATTATTTTCACGCACGGGAAGGGGGGCTTTTTCCTCACCCGCCCCAAACACGTTGGATGCCGCCAACGTGGCGCAACCCCACGCAAAACAGCATAACCACTTCAAAGCACGGCTTGTCGCGCATTTGGCCATCGTAAAACTGACTCCGGTTTGAAACGGGGGAAATGCTGCCTCCGCCCTTGTCTGCTGACCGCGATGGGCACAAATGCCCACCGCACATGTCCCGCCTAACCCCAAAATTAGAAATCATTGGAAGCGCGTGAGCCTAATGTCCCGCTGCGGGTACGTCAAATATTCACGTTAAAACTCTCGCGTTAGTGTGCTACAAAAACGCTCACAGCGAAGTTTTCACTGATAGGATGTTGAAATTCTCTGGTAGCGATGCACTTTCCCCAACTTCCCTCCGCCCAATGAAAGTCCTAATCATCGAAGATACCCTCACCAGTGCTACCGTGGTCCGCAGCTGGCTTTCCAACATGGGGCTGGCCACCCAGCACGCTACCAACGGGGAATCTGGGCTGGAGATGTTCAAGCAAGACCTGCCTGATTTGGTGCTGCTTGACATCATCATGCCGGGCATTGATGGCTTTGAAGTCGCAAAACGCATCCGCCACTTTGAAAAATCCCTTGATAACGGCACATGGACGCCCATCATCTTTTTAACGGCCCGCGCTGACGAAAACGATTTGCAAAAAGCCATTGAGGCCGGGGGGGACGACTATCTCATCAAGCCCGTCTCTGAAATTGTCCTTAAAGCCAAAATCGAAGCCATGCGCCGCATGGCGCACATGCGGGAATCGCTCCGCAAAACACAGCATAAACTCGAAAAAGCCAACAACGAGCTACAGCGCCTCTCCGTTATCGACAGCCTCACGGGCATCGCCAACCGGCGCAGTTTCGACAAAACCCTGCTCCGTCAGTGGCGTTGCTGTTCACGCT
This sequence comes from Azoarcus sp., assembly GCA_031257305.1. Classification (GTDB taxonomy): domain Bacteria; phylum Pseudomonadota; class Gammaproteobacteria; order Burkholderiales; family Rhodocyclaceae; genus WRNU01. The sequence goes on along the minus strand of JAIRPB010000080.1, from coordinate 496 downwards.
CAAATTCGCCGCTATCGCTTTTGGTGGTCGACGTCGACCTTTTCAAACTTTTCAACGACCACTACGGGCATCAAATGGGGGACGAATGCCTCAAAGTCGTTGCCCAGACCCTGCAATCCACCACGCGGCGCGAGGATGACCAAGTCGCGCGCTACGGCGGCGAAGAGTTCGCCGTTATCCTGCCGATTACCGATTTAGAAGGGGCTTTGGCGGTAGCTGAAGATATGCGCATGAACATCGCGGAACTCAAAATAGACCATGCGTGGTCGTCCATTGCGCCCGTCGTCACCGTCAGCATTGGCGTGGCCACCGTCACCCCGCCCAAGAATTCTGAAGCCGGCATCCCCGCGCTCATCAAAGCGGCTGACGATGCCCTATACCGCGCCAAAGAAGCGGGCCGCAACCAAGTGAAGCAGTCAAAAGGCGTTATCCGCGTTGTAGGCCCCGGCGTAGCAAACATCGGCAACCTCCCGGTGTCACGGCACGGGTAAGGCTT
>JAIRPB010000062.1 GCA_031257305.1 Azoarcus sp. | reverse complement strand
TTGCGGCAAGAACATTAACCCCAAACCGGAAGTCCCTGCCGTGAAATAGCTTCCACCTGTCTAACCCAAATCCAGCCCCGTCATTGCGAGAAGCGAAGCGACGAAGCAATCCAGACAGGGCGGAATAACGGCAACATGGATTGCTTCGCTACGCTCGCAATGACGGGTGTCCAATGACGGATTGTTCTACGATGGCTTGACGGCGGAGACGGTATCTACCATGAAAAAATCAACGGACGGCTCTCTAATGTTTTTTGAGGTATTTATTACACAAGCCAGTTCACTAAGAAAAATGGTCAATGAGACCAAAGAGGAAGCAGATTTGCAACAACAAAGAAACATGTATAAATGCTACAAAATAGCGCACATTCAACAAAAATTCTGAAATAGATTTTAGAAATAAACTCTTCAATATTCACTATACTAATTTTATATCTTGTAACTCTTAATCCTGCCAGTAAAATGTAATATAAAATAAGCCCTATAAACGAAAATACCATGACATTTTCTCTTGTTATTTTAATGAATAGCCCATTCCAAAATAGTCCCGCAATAAACCAAATAAAAAAAACGACATTAAATACTCTTGTTAATCGGCATCCCCATTTATAAAACGGCATCGCACGAACAATCTGCTGAATAACCCGTTCGGCTTCAGCCCCTTCAAGTTTTTTGGTTTCCCAAGGGCGATGATGGCTCATTTCAACTTCCCCTTTGTTGCGGCAAGAACATTAACCCCAAACCGGAAGTCCCTACAAGCCAGCGCCGTGAAATAGCTTCCACCTGTCTAACCCAAATCCAGCCCCGTCGTTGCGAGAAGCGAAGCGACGAAGCAATCCAGAACCGCCGGAATCGCAGCAACATGGATTGCTTCGCTACGCTCGCAATGACGGATGTTCTGTGATGGCTTGACGGCAGAGACGGTATCTACACAAAACCCGCCGCCGGCGGTATCTACAATCGCGTCGCAGAAACTGTGGGAAATAGCGCATGTTGTTATTTTTTGCATTGGGCTAGGGGTGAGGGAAAGCATGGTGTGCTCCGCCTTCGGCTTGCAATGACGGGCATTGATTTGTTCAGGGCTTCCTTAATAGGCTATTCCGGGCGCACTGGATGGCCGCACGGACTGTATCAGGGGCTGTGCCGCCGGTGTGGGCGCGTGAGGCGAGTGAGCCTTCAATAGAAATGGCCGCGAGCGCGTTTTCGTCCAGACGTTCCGCCGCGCCGGGCACTTTGGAAAGCGCGGCGCGCAGCTCATCAAGGCTCAGGCGGGACAAATCCAAACCGCGCTCTTCGGCGGCGCGGACTGCCAGCGCAACGGCTTCGTGCGCGCTGCGGAAGGGCAGCCCTTTTTTGACGAGGTAATCCGCCAGGTCCGTGGCGGTCGCGTGCCCTTGCGCCAGCGCAGAACGCATATTGTGTGCCTTCACTTGAATGCCGCTAATCATGTCGGCATAAATGCGCAAGGTGTCGGTAACGGTATCCGCCGTATCAAACAGCGGTTCCTTATCTTCTTGGTTATCTTTGTTGTAAGCCAGCGGCTGGCCTTTCATGAGCGTGAGCAGCGCGATGAGATGGCCGTTGACGCGCCCGGTTTTGCCCCGCACGAGTTCGGGCACGTCGGGGTTTTTCTTTTGCGGCATGATGGAAGAGCCGGTGCAGAAGCGGTCCGCGAGGTCGATGAAACCCACACGCGGGTTCATCCACAAAATGAGTTCCTCAGAGAGCCGGGAGAGATGCGTCATCAGCAGCGCGGCCGCCGCGCAAAATTCAATGGCAAAGTCACGGTCGCTTACGGCATCCAGCGAATTGCGGCAGACTTCGTCAAAACCGAGTTCAGCCGCTACCGATTCGCGGTCAATCGGGTAGCTGGCACCGGCCAGCGCGGCCGCGCCAAGCGGCAAACGGTTCGTGCGGCGGCGGCAGTCCGTAAAGCGTTCAAAATCCCGGCGGGTCATCTCGAAATAAGCCAGCAGATGATGCCCAAACGTTACCGGCTGTGCGACTTGGAGATGCGTGAAACCCGGCATGGGCGTGTCGGCGTGGGCTTCAGCCACCTCCAGCAGGCGGTGCTGGAAAACAGCGATGAGTTCCAAAATGCGGTCGATGGCATCCCGCAGCCATAAACGGATGTCGGTCGCCACTTGGTCGTTGCGGCTGCGGCCCGTGTGCAAACGTTTTCCCGCGTCGCCCACCAGCGCGGTCAGGCGCTTTTCGATATTGAGGTGAACATCCTCGTCATCAAGATTCCAACGGAATTCCCCGCGTGAGATTTCGTCCGCAATCTGCGCCATGCCGCGTTCGATGTCGCCAAGGTCGCTTTGGGAAAGAATGCCTTGCCGGGCCAGCATCCGGGCGTGGGCAAGCGAGCCGCGAATGTCCTGCGTAGCCATGCGCTGGTCGAAAAAAACTGACGCCGTATAACGTTTCACCAAATCGGAAACGGGTTCAGCAAAGCGGCCGGACCAAGTTTTGGGCGTATCGGGAAAATCAGAAGGGGATGGGTTTTGCGGGGAAGTCATGATGGTTTGATGTTTCTCTGCCAGACACCGGAAGCCCGGTAGCTTACCCCAAGTCCGCAAGGGCGCGGGGTGTGGGCGAAGCATTGTAGCGGGCGCAACAAAGGGGACAATCTACCGCAACATTGCCAAGTTAAAAATTCCACGGGCAGCCGCCCTTGAAAACCCATCTCCGCGCCCCTATTATTAGCACTCGTTGTACTTGAGTGCTAACACCCGGCCCACGCTGGGGCACGCTAACCCATTTTCCGGCAGGCAAAAAGCCTGTCTTGTTGATTCTAAAAAAGGAGCGAAACCCATGAAAATCCGTCCCTTGCACGACCGCGTCATTGTCAAACGCCTTGAAGCCGAGCGTAAGACTGCCAGCGGTATCGTCATTCCAGACTCGGCGGGCGAAAAACCCGACCAAGGCGAAGTGCTGGCCGTGGGCAACGGCAAAATCCTTGACGACGGCAAGGTCCGCCCAATGGCTGTCAAAGCCGGCGACCGCGTCCTGTTTGGCAAATACGCCGGACAAACCGTCAAAGTCGATGGCGACGAACTGCTCGTCATGCGCGAAGAAGACATCATGGGCGTTGTCGAAGGCTAAACGCCTTCCACTTTTGCCTTTCTCCCCTATTTCTCCCACTCTCAACCGAATTTTCAGGAGTCATTAAATGGCAGCTAAAGAAGTCAAATTTGGCGACAGTGCCCGCGAGCGTATGGTCGCCGGCGTCAACATCCTTGCCAACGCCGTCAAAGTCACGCTTGGCCCGAAAGGCCGCAATGTGGTGCTAGAGCGTTCTTTCGGCGCCCCCACCGTCACTAAAGACGGGGTTTCCGTCGCTAAAGAAGTCGAACTCAAAGATAAGTTCGAGAACATGGGCGCACAAATGGTGAAAGAAGTCGCCTCCAAGACTTCCGACATCGCCGGTGACGGCACCACTACCGCCACCGTGCTGGCGCAATCCATCGTGCGCGAAGGCATGAAGTACGTCGCCGCTGGCATGAACCCCATGGATCTCAAGCGCGGCATCGACAAAGCCGTGGTCGCCACCATCGAAGAACTGAAAAAAGTCTCCAAGCCCTGCCAGTCCAACAAAGAAATTGCCCAAGTCGGCACGATTTCCGCCAATTCCGATGCCGATGTCGGCAGCATCATCGCCCAAGCGATGGAAAAAGTCGGCAAGGAAGGCGTCATCACGGTTGAGGACGGCAAGAGCCTCAACAACGAACTCGACGTTGTCGAAGGCATGCAGTTTGACCGCGGCTACCTCTCGCCCTATTTCATCAACAATCCCGACAAACAGGTTGCCATTCTCGACAACCCCTATGTCCTGCTCTTCGACAAAAAAATCTCCAACATCCGCGACCTCCTGCCGGTGCTGGAACAAGTTGCCAAAGCAGGCCGCCCGTTGCTCATCATCGCCGAGGACGTAGAAGGCGAAGCACTGGCAACCCTCGTTGTGAACAACATCCGGGGCATCCTCAAGACCGCCGCCGTCAAAGCCCCGGGCTTCGGCGACCGCCGCAAAGCCATGCTGGAAGACATCGCCGTGCTCACGGGCGGCCAAGTCATTGCCGAAGAAGTGGGGCTATCCCTTGAAAAAACCTCCCTGCAAGACCTCGGCCAAGCCAAGCGCATCGAAATCGGCAAAGAAAACACCATCATCATCGATGGTCATGGCGAAGCCTCCCGCATTGAAGCCCGCGTGAAGCAAATCCGCGTCCAAATCGACGAAGCCACGTCCGACTACGACCGCGAAAAACTGCAAGAGCGCGTTGCCAAGCTCGCGGGCGGCGTTGCCGTTATCAAAGTCGGCGCGGCCACCGAAGTTGAAATGAAAGAGAAGAAAGCCCGCGTGGAAGACGCCCTGCACGCCACCCGCGCCGCAGTGGAAGAAGGCATCGTCCCCGGCGGCGGCGTGGCGCTGCTGCGCGCCCGCGCCAAGGTTTCTTCCCTCAAGGGCGACACCCACGACCAAGACGCCGGCATCAAAATTGTGCTGCGCGCCCTGGAACAGCCCCTGCGCGAAATCGTAGCCAACGCGGGCGACGAACCCTCCGTTGTCGTCAACAAGGTTAACGAAGGCAAAGGCAACTTTGGCTACAACGCCGCCACGGGCGAATACGGCGACATGGTTGAGCAAGGCGTGCTGGACCCCACCAAGGTCACGCGCACCGCGCTACAAAACGCCGCCTCCATCGCCGGCCTGATGCTCACCACCGACTGCATGGTGGCTGAACTTGTCGAAGAAAAACCCGCCCTCCCCCCGATGGGCGGCATGGGCGGTATGGGTGGCATGGGCGGTATGGACATGTAAGTCCTGCCCTGCGATTCATCCGCGTACAGAACGGCCCCGCAAGCGGGGCCGTTTTTCTTGACATCAAACCGCTTGCCGCTATAATGCGCGGTTCCCCGGCCAGTTAGCTCAGTTGGTAGAGCAACGGACTGAAAATCCGTGTGTCCTTGGTTCGATTCCGAGACTGGCCACCAAAAAATCAAAGGCTTGCAAGGGTTTTCCCTGCAAGCCTTTTTGTTTTGCGCCATTTCTGTGTAACCGTAACGAACCTAGCCCCTATTCAGGCATAAACGCTGGCATGAGCCGCAATTTGTGCAGGTTAGCTTCGTGCATCGCGTCGATTTTCTGGCGTACCGTTTCGTTTTCGCAGATGCCTTCACGGATGTACTTGTCCAGCACTTCGTAGGTAAAGCCGAGGTTTTCTTCGTCTGTCATACCGCAAAGCCCATCAACAGGCACTTTGTCTACAAACTTTGAGGGCAACCCTATCTCGCGGCCTAATTGCCGTACTTCTGCCACGGTTAAATTGGACAGCGGGCTGAAGTCCCCCGCGCCGTCACCAAACTTTGTTGCGTACCCTACCCAGTCCTCACTTAAATTGCATGTATTGACCACTCGTCCGCCAACACAGGCGGAAACCGCGTAGAGGGTTGCCATCCTGATTCGGGCGGGGGTGTTGATGAAAGCCTGACGGTTATCTTTAGGAAAAATAGCGCCAATCAGCTTCAGCAGCGCGTCCGTAGTCTCTCCGATGTTGATTGTCTCGTGGCGTATGCCTAAATGCTCGACCAGTGCCTGTGCCATGTCGATGTCGTCTTGTACGCCGCAGGGCATCAGTACGCCCATCACGCGCTCGCGCCCAAGGGCTTCACAGCACAAGGCGGCGGCAACGGAACTATCTTTGCCGCCGCTGATGCCGACAACGGCGAGGGTGTTATCCCTGCCATTTGCCCGAAAATAGGCTTGTATCCATGCCACAAGCTGGTTTTTCACTGCTTTTGCGTTGAATTCCGCATTATTCATTGTTGCGCCCTTTGAGTTAAAGAGGATGAAAAAGAAGGCTCAAAACTGCCCTTCGTGTAGCCGTTCCCGAATTTCACTCAGCGATTGCTCCCGCGTGGTTTTGCCGTCCTTGAATACCATGCGCAGCAAGTTGCTAGGGTCACGCTCGCATTCGTCAAAGTTTAGCCCGTCGGTATATTCCAGGCGACCTTCGGCATTTCGATGGACCACGCAGCAGCCTTTTTGCGATTTCTTGAACTTGCCGGTGTCCGTCTTGGGATTCTTGAAAATCATCAGCGGCTTGCCCGCGACTTCGGCATAGGTGGCTTTGATGGCAATGCCAAAAGTATCACGTGTGAAGGGAGCCAGCCCCGCTTCTTCTTCCAGACATTGGAACGAGAAACTGCCCACGCCCAGACTCACGTTGTTACAGGCAAAACCCTTTTCAACCAGTATCGAATAGATAGCTTCCGCCCGCCGGGGGGTGATGGAGTCCCCATATATCGCTTTGATATGCGAATCAAGTACCTTGTAGCCTTTAGCGTTGACGCTGCCGCCAAACGTTTCCCAAAGCCGGAATACCGTTTCGGTGGCGATTTCCACCGGGTCGCCGCTATCGCCCCGGATAGCCAGATAACCGTTGTGGTTTAGGATTTCGTCTCGGCACGCGGGCAACAGGTTGTCTACGAGGTTCCAATAGTCGTAGCTGTCGCTCACCATACTGAAACCGTTGTTGGGATAAATTTCGGTTAACAGGCGCTTTATCATGGTGATTTCGTCGCCATCTACCGCGAAATTGCTATTCATCACCGAGTGTTCGGTGGAAATCGCGCCAAACAGCACTTCATCTTTAGCGCAGTCGCAAAGGTAGTTATCTTCAAGATACAGCGCGGCGGGAACCGTTGCCGTATTCAGAAAAGACAAGCAAAACGCCGCGCTGGATGCGATGGCGCTTTCAACGCTTTCTTGCCCGCGCATTGAGAAATCCCCAAGAGCACGGGCGCGGCGAACGTTATCTTCCACGCTTATGGCATAGTATTTGTCGACGATTTTGCGGTATCCGTACCCCACATTGGCCGAGAGCATCGGATGCCACAAAGAGGCGCTAATTGCGGTTTCCAGCGTATTCACGAGCCACGCGAAATCAGGGTGGGTATTGGAGATTTCAAACATCGGCACTTTTACGGGAACCCGCGTTCCTTCATCCAGTGCCTTAATTTGGATGGGAAGATAACCGAGTTGGTGCAACCGCTCGATTTTGCTGTAATTCACAATGCCTTTGCCAAGCGTGTTATCAAGAATGCGGCTGTATTGCGCCATCACTTCTTTGGCAGGGCGGGAAAAGAAATACTCATTAAATTCCCGGATTAAGCATGTCTTGATAAATGCCTGTAAACCGAACATCACCAAATGGGTTTCGTCTGCCAAACGGGACATACGGGGCGTGAAATAGGAAACAATTTTTGTGGTTCCTTTTGGGTATTGCTCCGCATGAGTCGTTTTATAAAAGTCCAACAGCAAAAGCGGATTTAGATTACGCATTGCGTTCCTCCAGTATTTCCAGAATTTCGGGGGCTTCCGCCGTAAAAATACTACGTGTGGTGTAGATTTTCTCAATCAGCCCGCTCTGGACCAATTCCCCCTTTAAGAGCGAATTTTCACAGTGAGTTACATAGAGCCAGATTTTTCCTGCGCCCAATTCCTTCAGTTTTCTGGCCGCATGGAGAAAAGTGCCGCCGTAACTGCAAATATCGTCCACGATGAGCACATTAAACGGCGCTGGCGGAATAACGCCGGAAATGTCGAGGCTCTGAATTTTGCCCGTGCCCCAATCCCGTTTTTTGTGGCCTGTGAGAAAGGGAAAGCGGATAACGCCTTCGTATTTTTTGGCACAGCCTTGGTCTGGGTAGAACAAAACATCACGCCCGCTATCCAGATTGAGCCGTTTCATCAGCGCATCAATAAGGGCGTTATTGTGCTGGCGTTTTTCGCTAGAAAAATAGCCATCTTCTGCATTGTTTAGCAGCGCCATACACACGTCAGAATGAGGGTTGTTAATCACGATTTTCCCAAAGCCAAGCGAATTGACGAATTCGCAAAAGTATTTGAGCGTGAAAACTTCTTCGCCGCTTTTCACCCTATCCATCCGGGCATTTGGCAAATAGGGAACATATAGCATGGCCAGTTCCCCGCCTTGCCCCCTAATATGCTTGGCAAGATAAAACAGGGTAATCAATTCCTCTTCCCGCTCATATCTCCACGTAACGGAATATTGCGTATCGGGCGTTACGGCGAAACGGAGCCTTTGCTCTCCCGCAGGGAAAAATTCCGGGATAACGGGCTTTCCATTTATTTCAATCATGGCGCGGCCTCGTTTCTAACGTCGATATGGCACATTTTCATGACGGTTAAAGCGGCCTTACCGTCATCTTCAGTGACGCCCGCCGTACAGCTTGCGTCGACCGCAATCCGGGTTTCGGGCAGATAGGCTTTGATGATGAGCGCATTTGATGCCACGCAGATAGAACTCACGAGTCCCACAATCTCGATTTCGTCCCAAGGGGCGTGACCCGCGAGGTATTGCGCAAGCTCAACGCTGCCAAAAGTAGGCTTATCGATAACTTTGTAGGAATAACCCCGTGCCGCATCAAGCATATCCTCCGCAATCTGCCAGCCCTGCGTCCCCTTGACGCAGTGGACAACAGGCAA
>JAIRPB010000021.1 GCA_031257305.1 Azoarcus sp. | reverse complement strand
GACATCACCACGCCCCTGCCGGGTTTATGGCTCGTTGGCGATTACATTGAAAGCGAGTACCCCGCAACGCTGGAATCCGCCGTGCGCTCTGGTGTGCGATGCGCACGGGAAATTTTGGGGGCAAAAAAATAACCACAATTCCCTCTGCTTGCCCATCCACGCACAAATGGCAAGCAGGACGCTTGCCCTACATTCATTAACCGCAGGGGCGGGAGAAGGCGGGCGCGGCAAGCCGCGCCCCTACATGTAATGTTTCAATACGTTGTTCCTCCGAGAGGATGTGGGAAACTGGCGTTTGCACACTTCCCGAACCCACAAGGAGCCTCCCGGATGAACATCCATAAGAATGCCAGATTAACGCCCGAAGGGCGCAAGCTGCTTATCAGCGCATCGAAGAATGCGGGGTGAGGAAGGCGGCTGCGGCCGCCGGCGTCACCCCGCGCACGGCCCGCAAGTGGCTGGCCCGCTTCCGGCAGGAAGGCGAGGCGGGGCTGGCCGACCGCCCCTCGCGCCCGTGGCGCACACGCCGCCGGGCCGAGGGCGCCGCGGCGCGGCAGGCCGAGCGGCTGCGCCGCGCCCGCATGCCCATGCGCCCCATCGCTGCCCACACGGGACTCTCCGCCGCCACGGTCAGCAGGCTGCTCGCCCGCATCGGCCTCTCCAGCCTCAAGTCGCTTGACCCGCCCGCGCCGCCGCCCGTGCGCTACGAGCACAAGGCGCCCGGCGAGCTGCTGCACCTGGACATTATGCTGCACCTGGACATTAAAAAACTCGGACGCTTCCACGTCCCCGGACGGCGCGTCGGCGGCCCGCGCAGCCGGGGGGCGGGCAGCGAGCGGGCGCACGTGGCCATCGACGACTACTCCCGCGTCGGCTTCGTGCTGGTGTACCCCGACGAGCGCGAGGGCACCGCCGTGGCCTTCCTGCGGCAGGCCGTCCGCCGCATCCTCACCGACAACGGCCGGCCTACCGCTCCCGCCTCTTCGCGCAGGCATGCCGGGAACCCGGCATCCGCCACCGCTTTACCCGCCCGTACCGCCCCCAGACCAACGGCAAGGCCGAACGCTTCATCCAGACCTACCTGCGCGAGTGGGCCTACGGCCGCATCTGGCAGAGCAGCGAGGAACGCAATGCCCACCTGCACGACTTCCTGGCGTACTACAACGCACGCCGCCCCCATTCCGCCCTCAACGGACTGCCCCCGCTCTCCCGCATTGGGGGGAACAACGTATTGCAAAACAACACTTAGGGTGCGAACATATTAGGCTTCACGCTTACTTGTCGGCAATGCTCTCCACAACGTCACAAAATACGTTTCGCACAGCATCTACGGGAGATGTCATGCCGCCTGAAATGACATAGGTGACTTCAATCCACACACCGCCTTTGCCTTGGCTAATTCCTGCGTTGGGTGGCGCAAGTTTTAGCTCTTCCGTATTTATCCTCAAATCGCGGAAGAGCGATTTATTGAGTGCCTTCTGTCTCTTCCGCAGACGCATCCGGGAAAACTAACCCTTTTATTACCGCATGCCCACGCAGAATGCGTACATCAACCCGTGCCCGCACACCGTCGCTGCCACGGAGGCGGTTTTCCATTTCATACCCGGTTCCTTCGGGTACGTAATAGGCATTGATGCCATAGTCCACACTGTTCCATTCCGAGGCGTTTCCCTTGATGTACAGGCCTTCCGATGGACGCGATAAGGATACGGATTTGAGGCGGCCGATGCCATTTTTGTCACGTTCTAAAATGACAAAAAAATCTTTTCCCCTCTGGTCATAGGCATCTCCACCGCTCTTTTGGATGGCATTTTCGAGCATATTCTCAATATTCTCTATTTCATACCTCAATATAACGTAGTCGCCACGCAGGATGTCCCTCGGGTCGACGGAACGGGTTTCTAACAGCACGGGTTCGCCGAATGCTAGAACGGTAAAATTCACAATTGGCGTATAAAACAGCGCCAAAAGCGGCAGTGCGGCAATGGCGATGTATTTGGACACAAGCGTTTTGAAAAATTTTGGGCAATTCATAGCTGTTCTCCTACGGCAATGCGTGACCGCGACACCCGTCGATGCCATTTCGCATAGCCCGCACTAATCGCAATTAGCAGCACACCTCCGATCAGGAAGAACACCCCTTTGTCCATAAAGGCAAAAAACATATCGAAATACCAACGGGCAAGGATCGCACAGAAGAAAAACACCGCCCATCCGCCGCCTCTTTGCTGCGTCAAGACTCTCCATGAGAGATACACGCCAAGCGCCGCAGAAGCCCCAACTGTTTCAACAATATATTGATGGCTTGAGCTAAAGAGGCTGGCGCTCCAAATGAATTCAAAAGATAGCAACACACCGCAGATGCTTATAACGACAAGAGACTGCCAATCAATATCAGACGCATCCAATTTCCACGCAATTACGCCTATTACCGCACCAATGGCTAAAACGCCCAAAATACACATGAGGAACGGCTCACCTCTAGCGTTGATACTACAAACGAGGAGAAACCACGTAATGAGCATGAAATTGCTCAACATAATCCGGCGGGTTGACCCACCAATGAAGAAATTCTGTAGCTTCGACTTTTTCTTTTGGCTAGATACCCCACGCTCAACATGCCACAACCGCCAAGCCACAGCCATCACTAACAGCATGACGGCAAAGGGCTGCCAAGGACCGAACGCGATGTGGTCATAGCCCCTATAATATGACCCCTTTCCCATCTCAAAGAACATATAAAAAATAGCGACGACTTCGTACAACACGAATATCGAAATGTTTCGCGTGATTAGGAAAGTAGGCGCATAGATGATAAGCCATGTCCAGAGGAGGTCTTCTAATGTGCCACTTATATGAAATATCTGTGAAAGCAGAGCTAAGCCGCCAAGCAGCAGAAAACCCGATAAAAACAGCAAAACATTTGCAATGACAGGGCGTGAACGTTTCTCGCAAACATAAGCGCCCAAAATGCTTGCAAGATATAAACCGATGATGAGCGAAATTTTAAGCAATCTGGGAATGTCGTCCCAATTTGCCGCGATGATGCTTAGGATGCCAATGCCAACCATTGCCGCGCCAAGTATTAGCACAACATTCGACAAATACCTCGCCACGGTATAGCTGCCCATGATGCCGTCGCGCTGGGCAGCCGAGATGACTCCCTGCTCTACCCAAATTTGCGATTCGTTAGACAAAAAACGGTACTTGGACTCCAAAATGCTACGTTCCATGAAATCACCTGTGTTTAGGCCGTTCTGTTTGAACGGGAGATGTAGAAACAGTATCAGAATTTGATCAAAAAACTGACAGGAAACAACATTAAAACATTACACCTAACCCTTCATTGAGTTTGTCAATTCGCCATTCCCGCCCTGAGCCGGGAATAACGCAATATGGTTTAAGCGCCGGCATCCAGCACAATTGACCCTGCTTCAAACAGGCTTAGCGGCTCGCCATCTGCCATCCAGACGCGGCGGCCGGAGCCTATCCAGTTTCCTCCGGGCAATTCGTGCCAGATTGTTTCCGCGCCTGTCAGCATGGCTTCCGTTGCGCCTTCGCTGGGGGGAAGGTATCTTGATGGCATGAAAGCGACGAAGGGCGGGCGGCCGGCTAACTTTAGGTCAACGGATGCCCAGACTAAGTCCATCGCCCGGGCCGGGGGCTGGATGCTTAGGCTTTCTACTTGGTCGAAGGGTATCCAGTAGTACGACTCGCCCATGATGATTTCGAGCACAGGCCCTAAGCGTTCGTCACCGTCGGCAATCCATTCAAACGGGGTAAGTTCGGGGTTGCTGTAATGCCCTTTGCTTGCGGGCGCTTCGGAGAGCGCGCTTCGCCGCAGGGCGGCTGCTTTGTCGCCTTCTTCGCGCAGGGCGGCAATCATGTTTTCTAGCCAGCGGGGCGCTGCCGCCAGCAAATCCGGCAGGATTTTTCCGGCAAAAACGGCTTCACGGAGTTGTTCTGCCCGCACCAGCATCCGCGCCAGTTGTGCTTCTGCGGCGAGTTCTGCGTCAAAACGGCATGCAAGCTGAAATTGCTGTAAGGCTTTCGCGTAGTCGCCTTGCACGAGCTTGAGCCTCGCTAGGGCCAGCCGGTGGTCTGCTTTGAGCGGTTCGGCGCGAATCGCCGCGTTGATACGTTCCATTTCAATGGCAAGTCCGCCGCTGATGAGAGATGTCATGATTTTTCCCGTTTATCCAAAACCCGTTTGCTTTTTCCCGCCGTGCGCTCAATGGAGCCGGGTTCAACGAGTTTGACAACCGGCGTAATGAGTAGTGTTTGCCGCAAGCGGTCGATGATGTGATGCCTGAAGTCGTCTAATTGCTCGAAAGAATCGCTAAATGCGTCAGGCCGCAATTCAACCTGAATGGTGATTTTGTCCATGCCCGTTTCGTTGTCTAGCACAATGAGGTAGTGCGGGGACAAGCCTTGGATGCCGGCGAGCACGTCTTCCACTTGGCTGGGGAAGATGTTTGTGCCCCGCACGATGAGCATGTCGTCAGTGCGGGCGCGGACTTTGAGCATCCGGGCATGCGTGCGGCCGCAGGCACAGGGCGCGGTGGTAACGCGGGTGAGGTCGTGCGTGCGGTAACGCAGCATGGGGAAGGCTTCTTTATCGAGCAGGGTGAGAACCAGCTCGCCTTCACAGCCTTCCGGCAACGGTTCGCCCGTGGCGGGGTTGATGACTTCCCACAGGAAATGGTCTTCAGCAATATGCTGATGGTCACGCGAATGTAGGCATTCGCCCGCTACGCCGGGACCGTTGACTTCGGTTAGGCCGTAATTGTCTGTGCAGGTGATGTGCATCCGGCGCTCAATTTCTTGCTTCATGCCGGGCGTACAAGGCTCGCCCCCGAACAGCCCGACCCGCATGCTGGATGCCGCCCAGTCAAAACCTAGGCTTTCGCCGACTTCGCAGATATGCAGCGCGTAGGAAGGCGTGGAAATGAGCACCGTGGTTTTGTAGTCCTCAATCATCATCAGATGCCGTTCTGTATTGCCGGAACCGGCGGGCACCATCATGCAGCCTAACTTTTCGCAGCCGTAGTGCAGGCCAAAGCCGCCCGTAAACATGCCGTAGCCAAAGGCCATTTGGACGCGGTCCGCACGGGTGACTCCCGCCATTGTCACAAGCCGCGCCACACAGTCGCTCCACACTTCAAGGTCATGGCGGCTATAGCCAATCACGATGGGCTTGCCAGTGGTGCCCGAAGAGGCATGCAAGCGCACCACGTCGTCTAGCGGGATGGCGCACAGGCCAAACGGGTAGGTATCGCGCAGGACTTGTTTATCGGTAAAAGGCAGGTAGCGGACATCTTCTAGGGTGCGGATGTCCTCCGGCTTGATGCCCAATTCGTGAAAACGCTCCCGATACCAAGCCACCCGCTCATACGTCCAATGGATTTGTTTGCGGAGTTTTTCAAATTGGATATGGCGGATGCGTTCACGCGGCGCTGTTTCGATTTCAGAATCAAAACAATTTGGATTAACTGAATTACATTGCATTACCACGTTCGCTTTTTCCTGAAATCTCGTCTTGTGAAACGAGTTCGATGGGTTGGCTTTTCAATGCGGACTCCGCAGAAAGAACATCCTCAACATGAATTGCAATAAAAGTGGAAATGAGGGAATAGCTATAGAGAACGTTAATTCCTGCTGTTGCAATAATTCCCATCACGCGCGCGAGTTCTCCCGGCTTATCGACTAAACGGATGCAGAGCACTTCCGCCAGCGTTGCCGCACAACCCCGCGCACGTAGCACTTCAAGGGCCATGTCGGGTTTGTCTAAAATAAAGCGCGCAATTCCATAATCGCCCGTGTCGGCGGCTGAATAGCCCCGTACATTGATACCCGAAGCATCAAACGCATCAAGAATGCGTTTTAGATGTCCGGGCTGGCTTTCTAAAAAAACGCTGATTTGTGAAACGGCCATATTAAAATAAACCTCCGCCAGCATCCGCGATGCCACACTGTTTGCATAAAAGATGGATTTATTTATTGTACTTCAAAAGCCGCTAACCGTCTTGTCTCACATTGCGGAAAAAATATTACCACTTTATGGTTAAACCATTAAAATATGCGCATAATAAATCTCTAAAAAAGAGCATGAAAAGCCAGACAAACCACTGTCGCATATATCACGTGAATAGCGTGATGTTTTTCCTTGGCATATTTCAATCCCTAGGGCTACCCTTTGCGGGGTATTTTTTAGGGTGCTCTGCGTGAAATAAGGCTACCCCGTTCATGCTCCAGTTCCAGCCAACCCCCATGCCGTCCGCTACCGTTCCCCTTCCGGCTAAAGCCGAATGGCAGCCCTACTTTTTGCTGGCCCTGCTGGCTGCGGCAATCTTGGCGTGCGTCTGTTTCGCGGTCGTGATGACTCCCTCCGGCGGCGCGCAATGGATACCCGTTTTAATCCTGCTGGCGGGCGTTGCCATTGTTCTTGGCTTTTTTACCGTCATCGGCATGGGAAAGATGCGCGCAGAACTGGGAAGCCATCTCACGACAGAATCTGCCTTAAAACAGGCTTCCGCATTTCGCCAGGCGCTTGAAGCCTCCACATCGGGCGGCCTGCGGGCGCGTGACAACAATGGGCGCATCACCTACGTGAGTCCGGCTTTCTGCCGCATGACGGGTTTTACCAAAGAAGAATTGGTCGGCACCATTTTTCCTAACGTCCCTTACTGGAACCCCGCGCAGTCCGAAAGCAATCTCGAAAAAATCTGCCGCGCCATGAATGGGGAAAACCAGAGCAACGGGCTGGAAGTTTCCATGCGGCGCAAAAACGGTGAGCTATTTGATGCGCTTGTTATTGAAAGCCCGTTTATTGATGTTTCTGGGCAGCACATTGGCTGGCTTGGCGCGGTGGTCAACATCACCGAGCAAAAACGCCTCCGCAAACAAAGCCAGCTTCAATACGAACGCCTTCAGGCTACGTCCCGCCTCGTTACGATGGGTGAAATGGCCTCGACGATGGCGCATGAGCTTAACCAGCCGCTGGCCGCCATCTCTAGTTACACGTCAGGCTGCCTCAACCAACTCGACGCAAACTTAGTGGATGTTCCCACGCTAAAAGAAGTGCACCAAAAAATCGCCCGCCAGGCACGGCGCGCGGCGGACATCATCGGGCGCGTCCATTCCTTTGTACGCCGCGCCGAGCCTCACTTCGCCCCTTGCGACCTTAACAACCTTGTCCGCGAAGCCATTGCGCTGATTGAAATCAGCACCCATAAGCAGAAGGTGCGTATTATCTGCGAACTCCAAAAGAATCTGCCGCCCGTGATGGTGGATACGCAGATGATTGAACAGGTCATCGTTAACCTGTTGAGCAACGCCATCGATTCTATGGACAACAACCCGCCTGAAACACGGACCGTCAATGTCTCAACCTACGTTGGCGACAATAACGTTTTCCTGAGCGTTGCCGACCACGGCAGCGGAATCCCCCCTGAAATCATGCCCCGCTTGTTTGAACCTTTCTTCACCACCAAAGGAAAAGGCATGGGCATGGGGCTGAACATCTGCCGCTCAATTGTTGAATCCCACCACGGTCGGCTCTCTTTTGAACCCAATCCGACCGGCGGGACTATTTTCACGCTCACGCTACTTGCCCCTCCCCTGCACATTGAACAAGAAAAATGACGACGAACTACGCCTATATCATTGATGATGACGACGCTGTAAGTGACGCGCTCGTCTGGCAACTTCGTACACGCGGAATCGAATGTGCGACTTGGTCTAGGGCAGAAGATTTTCTGGCGGCTTTGAGACCCGAATGGCGCGGCTGTATTGTGCTTGACATCCAGCTTGGCAAGACAATGAGCGGGCTAGACTGTTTTGAGATACTGCTCCAAAACCATTGCCCGTTGCCGGTTATTTTTATTACCGGGTACGGCGACATCCAGATGGCGGTGAGCGCCGTCAAACGGGGCGCGTTTGATTTTATTGAAAAACCGTTCAACCACAACGACCTTGCCGACCGTATACAAACCGCTTTTAACATGAGCGACGAAAAACGGCGCATCGGCGACACCCGCAGCACCATTGAAGAGCGGCTCGCCTCGCTCACTGCGCGAGAGCGCGAAGTGATGGACCTGATTCTTGAAGGCCGCTACAACAAAGTGATTGCCAACGAACTCATGATTTCAATGCGCACAGTAGAAGCGCACCGCTCGCACATCTTCAATAAGATGAAAGTACGTTCAGCGGTAGAACTGGCACAGCAGCTTGCCGTACTGAAAGAATAACCGCGCCGCCCTTCTAACGCCGAAAACTGGCATCATGCGGGTTTGCCCGACAAGGGCTATCCCACAACACAACCCCTAGGAGCAACCCCATGAGCACAGAAGCGGCTTCCAGCACAGAAGAATTCCTCATCTTTACCGACAGCGCGGCAGGCAAAGTCCGTGAATTGATTGAGGAAGAAGGCAACCCCGAACTGAAACTTCGCGTTTTTATTAGCGGCGGAGGCTGTTCAGGGTTCCAATACGGTTTTACGTTCGACGAAAAAGCCAACGATGACGATATGACGCTCGAAAAAAACGGCGTCACCCTGCTTGTCGATTCAATGAGCTACCAATATCTGGTGGGCGCTGAAATTGACTACACCGAAGGTCTGGAAGGCTCGCAGTTCGTTATCCGCAACCCCAACGCCACCACCACCTGCGGCTGCGGTTCTTCATTTTCGGTTTGAATAACCGCCCCGCTTGGGAGGCGGTGTTTGCAGTCCCAAGATAATCCCGAAAACACTTACTTTCCTGCTTCCTACCACGCCGGGGCCGCTTCTTGCGGCGGCGGCGGAGGGGGCGGGTTTAGACCGCCGCTGGCGACCCAGACTATTCCAACGGCAACCGAGAGGGCTAAGATAAACGGTAGCCAGCCGCCGCCACGGGCGGGTTCTAGCGCGGGGTCGTCTACCGTTTTATAGCCGGTGAACATAGGCGTGAGCATATTGTTGTTCTTCGCCACAAAATAGAACGCAATGGAGAGCACGTGCAGGCTCACTAACCCAATGATGAGCCAGATATTTTTGGTGTGAAGCCCAGTGAGGAAAACTGCCATTTCGTGGCTGATGAGGTTTTTTAGCGGGCCGGCGAAGCCGGCTTCGTTGTCGGATACTAAGCCACTGCACACTTGAAACAGCATGAGCGCAAGCAGGCCAAGGACGGAGAACGCGCCGAGCGGGTTGTGCCCTAGCCCATGCCATTGGCCGCGCAGATAGGCCAGCAGACGCCCCGGACCGGGAACGAATTGGGCAAAACGGGCATAGGTGGAGCCGATAATGCCCCATACCAAGCGGAAAGCCAGCAGACCGACAATCGCTAGGCCGATTTGGCCGTGAAGTTCGATGAACTCGCCTTTGAATCCGGTAATAAACGCCGCAATGGTGAGCAATACCAGCAACCAGTGAAAAAGACGGGTTGGGACATCCCAAACCCTGACGCGGCGTTTTTCCATTTTTTCCCTCTAAATTTTGTACCCGCGATGGACGGCGACGATGCCCGCGCTGAGGTTGAAGTAATCCACTTTGCCAAAACCCGCGCTTTCCATCATGGCTTTCAGTTCTTCCTGCCCGGGGTGCATGCGGATGGATTCGGCAAGATAGCGGTAGCTGTCCGCGTCGCCTGCGACCTTTGCGCCAACCCAAGGCAGGAGCTTGAATGAATATAGATTGTATAGAGGCGCTAAAGGTTTCCAGATATGGGAAAACTCGAGCACCAGCAACCGACCGCCGGGGCGCAGTACGCGGCGCATTTCGGCTAAGGCGGTTTCTTTGTGGGTCATGTTGCGCAGGCCAAACGCGACGGTGACGCAATCGAAATGCCCTTCTGGGAAGGGGAGCGTTTCGGCGTCGCATTGGATGACGGGCAGTGAAAAGCCTTTATCGATAAGACGGTCCCGGCCCCGCAAGAGCATATCTCGGTTGATGTCGGTGAGCCACACTTGCCCTTTTGTGCCGACGTGGCGCGCAAAAGCTAACGATAAGTCGGCCGTGCCGCCGGCTACGTCGAGTACGCGGTCGCCTTCGCTCACGCTGGCTAGACGGAGGGTGAAAGCCTTCCATAGCCTGTGCAGCCCGAAAGACAGCACGTCGTTCATGAGGTCGTATTTTTGCGCGACCGAAGAAAAGACGCCGGCGACTTTTTCTTGTTTGGCGTTCTCGTCGACAGTCTGGAAACCAAAATGCGTGGTTTTGCCGGATGCGGGCTGTTCGGTGGAGTCGTGCGGGGGGGGTGTCATGGCAAGGCGGATATGCTGTTAGGCGGGTTCTGTGAATTCTTCAAAGGCAATCTGCTCAAAATTGGAGCCTTTGAGGAGAAGCTGCGTCATTTTAAGCCGCCGGCCGCGCCCCCCGTCGAAAATCTCGATAACGCCGTTGGTCTCGTACCAGCCTTCCTGAAGGATGAGCGAGGAGGTGATTTGGAGCACTTCGTTGGCTTCGATGAGGAAGGCTTGAGAAAACGGCTCGCGCAGGCCCTCGTTCTCGGTGTGCGGGCGGACCGCGATAACACGCGGCAGTCCCGGCAAAACGTGGATGCCAGCTTCAAGCAGCCCGTCTTCACGGAACATCAGCCAGCTAACCTGCCCAAGCAGGAAATATTCGCCATCGTGCGGGCGAAGCCCGACGAGTTGGTGGTGCAGGAACCGTTCGGCGTGGGGGCGCTGCTGGAGCCGGAAACCGCCCACCGATTGGTCCAGCAATTCCCATTGCTCACAGACAAGCCCGAGGCGTTCGGCTTCGAGGTGCTGATGGCTGAAATTGCGTTTGCCATTTCGGGCTACATCGGCGTCGACGCCGGCCGCTTGCTCACCAAAAGCATGGATAGCCAGTTCGTCACGGGTATAGCCTAGGCTGCTGGTGGTAGTTGAACCGCTACGGCGGGGCTGCTCGAACAGTTTGCCTTGCACATGGAAGCCAATGGCAAGCCACTCGGCACAGAGTTCGACGACGCCTGTGCTGCCCCGGCGGGGGAAACGGCGGCCGGCAGAAGCCAGCCCCCAAGGACGGTAGAGCGATAGCAGCAGGCGGGCACAGCTCTCGACACTGCAATCTTCACCCAGCCCGAGCGAGGAGGGCGATACGCCCTGCTTGAATTGGGCAAAGACAGACTGGATTTGGCTTGCCAGTTTGTTGCAGTCGAAATAAAGGGCGCTTGAGCCTTTTGGCAGCAGCCCAATCGGGCGCAAGCCGTGGTCAGAAGAAATATCCAGCCCGTAAGTGGTCGGTTTATGCTCTTCGGGAATCTGGCTTAACGTGCAGTAGGGCGAAAAACGCTCCGCCCAGCGGCAAATCCACGTCCATTCCTGCCCGCTACGGCCAAAGGGGTTGGCCACATCAATTAGCAATATGGAGATATAGGCTTCTAACGCGCTTTGTGCTTTCCAGACAACATTCAGCGTGTCGGAAACGCGGATGGCATGGATGCCGACTTTCTCGGCGGCAAGATAGCTATCGTGTGCCTTGCGCCACAGCCCGGCGGGCAAGCTGCGATGCGCACGGTAATATTCCGATACCATTTTGAAGATATAGACAACGCGACGCTGGGCAAGCAGCGCCCGTTGGTCCCGGAGCTTGCCAGCGTCGGCATCCATCGCGGCAATCTGGGCATAGGAGAGCGAAAAGTCCTCCCAAAGTTTGATGACTTTTAACAGAAGCTCATTGTGCTGGCTCTCTGGGGGCAAAGGCTCGTCGCCATCTAGGCCGAGAAGTTTGGCGCGGGTTTTGTCAACCAGCGGGCGGGCCATTTCCAATACTTCAAGATGCGCTTCAGGCAAGGGGCGGGCGGCGAGCAGACCAGCGACGATGTCCGCCAGCGTGGAAAACCGCTCCAAAATGCTATCTGTTGGCAGATTTTGCAACAAGCCCAAACATTGGGCGGTATTGCGATAGTCCATGAAAACTCCATAGAAAAAACGTTTTTACAGTTATCAACACGTTGCGGAAATCCGGGCAAGCTCGGCACTAATCCGTCCCGACAGGGCGTCGCGGGCTGGCGCGATGCGCGGCATGGCATGGCGTTGTTCCTGCCCCCAGATGGGTTCGGGAAAATGTGGGTCATCAGCAAAACGCGCCATGACGTGCCAGTGCAGGTGCGGGACCTGATTGCCAAAACTGGCGAGGTTGATTTTGTCTGGGGCCATCAGCGCACGTAGGCTACATTCAACCGCGAGGACCACGTCCATGAGATGGCGTTGTGACCATTCATCGAGGTCGCTCATTTCAGCAACGTGTTCGCCCCATATAACCCGGTAATAGCCCGGATAGTCGGGATTGCCCGCGTCAATGACGCAACAATATTCGTCCTGCCAGATAGGGCTGTCTTGACTGATGGCGCAAAGCGGGCATTCCATGTTGTTTTGCCGACGGTTTAACTGCTGTGTGGGTTGAAGCCTTCCACCATAGCACGGGTACATCGGGGACACGACGAACGTTGTCATAGTCTGTGTAAAAGTTACTGCCACATCACTCCCCTATTGATATTGTATTGGCGTATCAGCTACCCAATTTGCGCCGCATCAGTTCATTGACTTGCGCGGGGTTGGCTTTGCCACGGCTGGCTTTCATGACTTGCCCGACGAGCGCGTTGAGTGCCTTTTCTTTGCCCGCCCGGAATTCCTCGACTGATTTCGGGTTGGCAGCAATGACCTCGTTGACAATGGCTTCGATGGCCCCGCTATCGGTGACTTGTTTCAGCCCTTGCCGCTCGATGATGTCGTCCGCGCTGGTGCCTTCCCCGTTCCAAAGCGCCTCGAACACTTTACGGGCGATGGTGTTGGAGAGTGAGCCGTCGTCAATGCGGAGAATCAACCCTGCCAGTTGCGCGGGGGAAATCGGCGCGGCGGAAATGCCGAGTCCGGCTTTGTTGATTCGTGCGGCCAGTTCCCCCATCACCCAGTTTGCACAGCGTTTGGCCTGTGCCGTGCCTGCGGCGCTGACGGTGGCTTGGAAATAGTCCGCCACTTCTTTGCTGGACGTGAGGGCGCTGGCATCTTGGGGAGACAAGCCTAAGCTATGCTCGAAACGCGCTTTCATCGCCGTGGGCAATTCGGGCATCGAGGCTTTGATTTGCTCAATCCAATCTGCCCCGATTTCTAGCGGCAACAAGTCAGGGTCAGGAAAATAGCGGTAGTCGTGCGCGTCCTCTTTGGTCCGCATCATTCTGGTTGTGCCGGTTTCGGGGTCGAAAAGCACGGTGGATTGCTGGATTTGCCCCCCGTCCTCCAGTGTTTCGATTTGCCATCCCGTCTCAAAATCAATGGCTTGTTGCAGGAAGCGGAAAGAATTGAGGTTTTTGATTTCTCGCCGGGTGCCGAGCGTGGTATCGCCCTTTTTGCGCACCGACACATTAGCGTCACACCGGAAAGAGCCTTCCTGCATATTGCCGTCGCAGATGTCAATCCAGCACACCAGCGCGTGCAGTGCCCGTGCGTAGGCCACGGCTTCGGCGGAAGAGCGCATGTCGGGTTCGGAGACAATTTCGAGCAGCGGCGTCCCGGCGCGGTTGAGGTCAATGCCGCTCATGCCATGAAAATCTTCGTGCAGCGACTTTCCCGCATCTTCTTCGAGATGGGCGCGTGTGAGGCGGATAGGCTTTTCATAAGCCTCTTCCCCTTCGCCCACCCGGATGGTGAGGATGCCCCCTTGCACTACGGGCAGTTCAAATTGGCTGATTTGGTAGCCTTTGGGTAAGTCGGGATAGAAATAATTTTTCCGGGCAAATACGCTTTTGGGCGCGATGTTTGACCCTAGCGCCAGCCCAAGGCGGATAGCCCGTTCTACCGCGCCCCGGTTGAGCACCGGCAGCACCCCGGGCAACGCAATATCCACGGCGCTGGCTTGTGCGTTGGGCGGTGCGCCGAATGCGGTACTGGCATTGGAAAAAATTTTGGCTTGGGTATTGAGTTGGGCATGAATCTCCAGCCCGATAACGGTTTCCCAATCTGCTCGGCTCATTTCAAAAACTCCGGGTTCAGGCAGGATTGGCCGGACGGCGCAGATGCCAGTCGGTGGACTGCTGGAAATGGTGCGCGGCGGCTAACAGGCGCGCTTCGGAAAAATAATTGCCAATTAACTGCAACCCGACTGGCAGCCCGGCGGAATCGAACCCGCAGGGGTGGGAGATTCCGGGCAAGCCGGCAAGATTGACGGGCGTGGTGTAGATGTCAGCTAGGTACATTTTTACGGGGTCGTCGCCCATCGCGCCAAACGGCCAAGCCGTGACCGGCGAGGTGGGGCCAGCGATGAGGTCGCATTCGGTAAAGGCACGTTTGAAATCATCCGCAATCAGCCGGCGTAACTTCTGTGCCTGAAGGTAATAGGCATCGTAGTAGCCGTGCGAAAGAACGAATGTCCCCACCAGAATGCGCCGCTGTACCTCCGCGCCAAAGCCTTCGCTGCGGCTTTTGCAATACAGGTCGGACAAATCGGCATATTCGGCGGTACGGTGGCCGTAGCGCACGCCGTCGAAGCGGGAAAGGTTGCTGGATGCCTCGGCCATCGCAATGACGTAATAAGCCGGAATCGCTAAACGCGCATTAGGGAGGCTGATTTGGCGGGTTGCCGCGCCTAATGCGCGGTATTGGGCAAGCGCCGACTCCACGGCGGCACGGACTTCATCGCCTAACCCCTCTGAAAAAAATTCGTCTGGAATGCCGACTGTTAGCCCCGCCAGAGGGCGGCTTGCGTGAGGCACGGGCGCATCGATTGCGGCGGCGTAGTCCTCCGTTGGGCGGTCAAGGCTGGTTGAATCGCGTGGGTCGAACCCGGTCATGGCGGAAAGCAACGCCGCGCAATCTGCGGCGGAAGCGCCAAAAGCGCCCCCTTGGTCAAGCGAGGACGCATACGCCACCATGCCGTAACGGCTCACTAACCCGTAGGTAGGCTTAATGCCTGTTATCCCGCAAAACGACGCAGGCTGGCGCACTGAGCCGCCGGTATCGGTTCCCGTGGCGATGGGGACGAGCCGCGCCGCCACGGCGGCCGCCGAACCGCCTGAAGAGCCGCCGGGGACGTATCCCGGTTTCCACGGGTTGTGGACCGGGCCATAGTGCGAAGTTTCATTTGACGAACCCATTGCGAATTCGTCCATGTTGGTTTTGCCCAAACTCACCGCGCCCGCTTTTTTCAGCAGGCTCACCACATGGGCGTCGTAAGGGCTGACGAAATTGGACAGCATTTTTGAGCCGCACGATGTGAGCACGCCTTCGGTGCAGAACAAGTCTTTATGGGCCAGCGGGATGCCTGTGAGCGCACCGGCTTCCCCCTTGGCGATGCGGCCGTCTGCCGCCCGCGCTTCAGCAAGCGCCCGTTCGCTATCAACGGTGATAAAGGCATTGAGCGGCGCTCCTATGCCCTCGATCCGGCTCAAAAAGAGTTTGGTGAGTTCGACGCTGGAAATCTCTTTTTTGGCTAACGCACGCCTTAAAACAGAAACAGGCTCGTTACAAATCTGAACTGAAATCATGGGGCTATTACAAGAAAAAAACGAAATGAAAGCCAAAACGGCTTATTATCACCTATTCAATCACCTTGGGAACAAGGTAGAGTCCGGCTTCGGTTTGTGGGGCGACGGCTTGGAATGCCACACTCCTATCCGTTTCAGTGACAACATCTTCGCGTAAGCGGGTAGCCGATTCTTGTGGATGGCTCATGGGGCTGATACCCGTTGTATCAACGGCCTGCATTTGCGCAATCAGCTCAAAAATGCTATTTAAGCAATTCCGTGTAATATCTAGCCTGCTGTCGGGCAACGATAGGCGAGCTAGGCGGGATAGATGCTTGACTTGTTCATTTGAGAGCGGCATGTGACATACCTGTTGAATTTTATGAAGGGTTGTAGAGTATCATAACCGCTCTTGTCTTTAATTTTGGGTGCGCGCAAGCGTAGGGCGAAACTTCCAACCGATTTGGAATCCATATGTTAGGTTTTCTGCGTTCTTATTTCTCCAGCGATCTCGCCATTGATCTTGGCACAGCCAACACCTTGATTTACGTGCGCGGCAAGGGCATCGTCCTTGATGAACCCTCTGTAGTCGCTATCCACGTCGAGGGTGGGCCAAATTCCAAGCGCATTATCCGGGCGGTTGGGCACGACGCTAAGCAAATGCTCGGTAAAACACCAAAAAACATTGAGGCCATCCGCCCGATGAAAGACGGCGTAATTGCCGACTTTGAAGTCACCGAGCAGATGATTAAACAGTTCATCAAACGGGTGCACGATTCCAAGCTGCTATCGCCGAGTCCCCGAATCATCATCTGTGTGCCTTGCGGCTCCACCCAAGTTGAGCGCCGCGCTATCCGCGATGCGGCGATAGCGGCAGGCGCTTCCCAAGTTTTCCTTATCGAAGAGCCTATGGCGGCGGCCATTGGCGCGGGGCTTCCTGTGCAGGACGCGCTCGGTTCGATGGTCGTCGATATCGGCGGCGGGACCACCGAAGTGGGCGTCATTTCGCTAGGCGGCATGGTCTACCGAGGCAGTGTCCGGGTAGGCGGCGACAAATTCGATGAATCCATCGTGAATTACATCCGCCGGAATTACGGCATGTTGATTGGCGATACCACCGCCGAAAACATCAAAAAAGAAATCGGCTCCGCGTTTCCCGGCTCGGAAGTCCGCGAATTAGAAGTCAAAGGCCGCAATCTTGCCGAAGGCATCCCGCGTAGCTTTACGATTTCGTCCAACGAGATTCTTGAAGCACTCACTGAACCCATCAACCAGATTGTTTCTTCGGTCAAAATTGCGCTTGAAGAAACGCCGCCAGAATTGGGGGCGGACATCGCCGAGCGCGGCTTAGTGTTGACCGGAGGCGGGGCGCTTCTACGTGACCTTGACCGCTTACTGATGGAAGAAACCGGTTTGCCGGTCATCGTTGCCGAAGACCCGCTGACTTGCGTTGCCCGTGGATGCGGCATGGCGCTAGACAGAATGGACAAACTGGCATCCATCTTTACGTCGGACTAAGGAAATGCCGATAGCCGTCTGCGCCTTTATCGAAAAATAACTGCTATCGCCCGGAAATTGCTGGATGCCTGCTGCCGACTATCAATCGCACCCCTTATTTAGGCGGGGTGCGTCGCCGAAAGTCCGTTTAGTTGTTTATGTCGCGGTTTGTGTAGCGATGTTGGCGCTTGACTTGAAATTTAAGTATTTCGAGGGACCGCGCAAATTTCTGTCCGCCATCACCTACCCGATTAGCACGATTGCCGGTAAATCAACCCGGCTGTTAGGGCAGGCCACGCAACAACTCACTGACATCGGAAACCTACAAGCCGAAAACGCCGCGTTGCGCCAGCGCCAGTTTGAAGACGCGAACCGGCTGTTACGGTTCGACGAGCTTGAACGGGAAAATTTACAGCTACGTGCGTTGCTTAGGCTGTCAAAAAAAACGCCGGTTATCAGCGTTGCCTCGGAAGTGCTCTACAACGTGCCTGATGCGTTTTCCCGCAAGGTCATCATTGACCAAGGCGAGCATGTCGTACAGCACGGTTTGGCCGTGGCCGACGCGGATGGCCTCATCGGGCAAATCACCCGGGTCTACCCGTTCCAGTCTGAAGTCACCCTCATTACCGATAGTTCCCAGCCCGTTTCGGTCCGCGTCCAGCGTAACGGCCTTCGCGGAATCACGTTCGGCTCAAACCCCGAAACGCAGGAAGAAGGGTCGCTCGAATTACGCTACGTACTCATTAACGCCGACATTAAGCCTGACGACATCTTAGAAACTTCCGGGTTAGACGGCATATTCCTGCCGGGGCTTCCCGTGGCAAAGGTCGTGAGCGTCAACCGGGAATCAGGTTCTTTCGCCCGTATTCTCTGCCAGCCCCTTGGCGGAGTCGAAACAAGTACCCGCGTGTTGGTATTGGGGCGCGCCGA
>JAIRPB010000173.1 GCA_031257305.1 Azoarcus sp. | reverse complement strand
AATCCCGCCCTTGCCGGTTGGGGACGCAAAGAAATCGACATTGCCGAAACCGAAATGCCCGGCCTGATGGCCATCCGCGAAGAATTTGCCAAAAGCCAGCCGTTACAAGGCGCACGTATCACGGGGTCACTGCACATGACCATCCAGACCGCCGTGCTCATTGAAACGCTCGTGGCTTTGGGCGCGCAGGTGCGCTGGGCTTCCTGCAACATCTTTTCTACCCAAGACCATGCCGCCGCCGCCATAGCGGAAAGCGGTATTTCCGTCTTTGCCGTTAAGGGCGAAAGCCTTGATGAGTATTGGGACTACACTCACCGTATTTTTGAGTGGCCTGACGGCGGTTTCTCCAACATGATTTTGGACGACGGCGGGGACGCCACGCTGCTGCTGCATCTGGGCGCAAAAGCAGAAAAAGACCCTGCCGTGATTGCCAAACCCACCTGCGAAGAAGAAACGGCGCTTTTTTCCGCCATCCGTAAAAAACTGGAAAAAGAGCCGGCTTGGTACTCCGCGCGTATTGCCCACATTAAAGGCGTAACGGAGGAAACCACCACGGGCGTCCACCGCCTGTACCAAATGCATGCGCGGGGCGAACTGCGTTTTCCCGCCATCAACGTCAACGATTCCGTCACAAAGTCTAAGTTTGACAATCTGTACGGTTGCCGCGAATCGCTGGTCGACGGCATCAAACGCGCTACCGATGTGATGATTGCGGGCAAGATTGCCGTTGTGCTTGGTTACGGCGACGTTGGCAAAGGCTGCGCCCAATCGCTGAGAGGGCTTGGCGCAACCGTCTGGGTCACAGAAATTGACCCCATCTGCGCCTTGCAAGCCGCGATGGAAGGCTACCGCGTGGTGAACATGGACGAAGCCGCCGCCCTGGCCGATATTTTTGTGACGGCCACCGGCAACTTGCACGTCATCACCCATGCCCACATGAAAGCGATGAAGATGAACAGCATCGTCTGCAACATCGGGCATTTCGATTCAGAAATCGATGTCGCCAGCCTCCGCCAATACCCGTGGGTTAACATCAAACCGCAGGTCGACCACATCATTTTCCCGGACGGCAAACGCATCATTTTGCTGGCAGAAGGCCGTCTCGTGAATCTGGGCTGCGCCACGGGCCATCCGAGTTTTGTCATGAGCAATTCTTTTGCCAACCAAACGCTTGCGCAAATCGAACTGTTCACTAAAACAGCCGATTACCCGATTAACGTCTACACCTTGCCCAAAAAACTAGATGAAATGGTCGCTCGCCTTCATCTGAAGAAGATTGGGGCCTACCTCACCCCGCTTGCGCCAGAACAAGCCGCCTATATCGGCGTTCCCGCCGAAGGACCGTATAAAGCGGAGCATTATCGGTATTGACCTGCTAAGCAACGGCTCTCCGGGGGATTCTGGTTTATCGGATGAACCCGGGGGGCAAACAGCGTTTCCCCAAACCGCATCAAGGCATCTTCTGCCCCAGCATTTCCGCCGCGTGCTGGCGCGTGGTGTGGGTGATGTCAACCCCGCCCAGCATACGGGCAATTTCTTCGATGCGGTTTGGGCCTTCCAGCGGCGTGACCGCGCTGGTGGTTTGGCCGTTTTGGGTTTCTTTGGCGATTTGCCATTGCCAGTCGGCACAGGCGGCGACTTGCGGGAGGTGGGTGACGCAGAGCACTTGGCGGTCGCGCCCGAGTCGGTGCAGTAGCTGCCCGACAATTTCCGCGACGCGGCCGCCTATGCCTACGTCGACTTCATCAAAAATAAGCGTGGGCGTGGCTGAATCGCGGCTGGTCATGACTTGGATAGCTAAGCCGATTCGTGACAGTTCGCCGCCGGAAGCGACTTTGGCGAGGCTTCGCGGGGGCTGCCCCGGATTGGCCGCTACCAAAAATTCGACGTTTTCCCGCCCGTGCGCGGTGGGTTCGCAGGGCAGAAGCGCCACTTCAAACTTTCCGCCCGTCATTGCCAGCGACTGCATGGCTTGGGTGATTTCGGGCGATAGGGCTGCTGCCGCCGCGCGCCGTGCGTCTGAAAGCCGTGCGGCGGCTTCGCTAAAAACGGCTTGTGCTTCATTTTCGGCCACGGCAAGGCGTTCAGGGTCTGCGCTGGTTTCGATGGCATCTAGCCGCGCGCGCCATCCGGCGGCGAGTTCTGGCAATGCTTCAGGCGCGGCCCGGTATTTGCGGGATACGTCCATTACCGCGCCGATGCGCCGTTCGATAGTTGCGAGGCGTTCAGGGTCGCTATCGAGTCGGTCATGGTAACGGCGTAGCGCGTGCAGGGCTTCATCGGCTTGGATGGCGGCCGCGCTGGCCAGTTCAAGCGCATCGTTGAGCGCGGGGTCAATGGCGGATAACGCCGACAGCCGGCTGACGCAATGTTCAAGCACCGCGCAAACCGCTTGTTCGCCTTCCCCCAAGCAATCAACGGCTTCGCTTGCGCCGCTTAAAAGGTCTGCCGTGTGCGCGAGACGCCCGTGTTCGGCGTTGATGTCCGCCCATTCGTCGGCATCAAATGCCAGTTCTTCCAATTCTTTGATTTGCCAGCCGAGTAGCTCACGTTCGCGGGCTAGCGCGGCGGTATCCCGTTCCGCCGTTTGCCGCAGGTCTGCCAAGCGTTGCCATTCGCGCCAGCAAGCGGCCACTTCAGAAGCTAGTTTTCCCGCCCCGGCATGGGTATCGAGCAATTGGCGCTGGGCATCTGCCCGCAGGAGGCCGTGATGGGCGTGCTGGCCGTGAATATCTGCCAGCCATTGCCCGGCGGCCCGAAGCTGGGCAAGCGTGACGGGGATGCCGTTTATCCATGCTTTACTGCGTCCGCCCGCATCCACCGTGCGGCGCAAAATGAGGGTGTCATCGCCGGAGTCCAGTTCCTGCTCGTTGAGCCATGAGGCCAGTCCGCCATCGGGGAGGATGTCAAATTCGGCGGCAATGTCTGCCTTGTCACATTCAGAACGCACCACCGACGCATCGGCGCGTTCGCCTAATGTGAGGCTTAGGGCGTCAATCAAGATAGATTTACCCGCGCCCGTTTCGCCCGTGAGCGCCCCAAAACCTGCGGAAAAATCAAGTTCAAGGTGACTGACGATAACAAAATCGCGGATGGTGAGTCGGCGCAGCATACGGATAAGAAAGAGGTTGGTTTGTACAGTGCGCTGGCATGGGCTACCCGTGCGGCGCGGCGCTCCAGTGGAGTTTTTCGCGCAACATGGCGAAGTAGCTATAGCCTTCGGGGTGCAGTAGCCGCACTTCAAGCGCGGAACGCACGATGCGAAGGCGGTCGCCCACGCGCATGTCGCAATAGGTTGCCCCGTCAAAGTGGATGCGTGCGTCATTGGGCGGCATCAGCACGATTTCGATACAGCTACTATCAGGCAACGTAATGGGGCGGGCAGAGAGCGCGTGCGGCACAAGCGGGACCAGCGCGATGCCGCCTACGCCGGGATGGAGGATGGGGCCGTTGGCAGACATCGCGTAGGCCGTGGAACCGGTGGGCGTGGAAACAATCATGCCGTCAGAGCGCAAGTCGTAGACGAATTGGCTGTCGACGGTGAGTTCAAATTCAATCATCCTGCCCAATTTGCCCCGGTTGACCACAACATCATTCAGCGCGAGGGTATGAAAAAAGCGGTTGCCGCCCCGGGTGACTTCGGCATCGAGCATAAACCGCGATTCCGCCCGATATTGCCCATCAAGGATTTCGCCCAGTTGGCGCGCCGCGTCGGCACGCGACAAATCGGTGAGAAAACCAAGCCGTCCCAGATTTACCCCAACCAACGGAACGGCCCGTTCTCCCAAGCGGCGGGCGGCATTCAGCAGGGTCCCATCCCCGCCGATAACAACCACCAAATCGCCTTTGTTGGCGATTTCTTCATACGTGGCGGAAATAAAATCGTTTGCCGCTTTGCCGATAGCGCCTGCCGTGCTCTGCTCAATCCACGGCTCAACGCCGCGCCCGCGAAGGAAGCGGGCCAAGTCAAGCAAGGTTTCTGTGCCGTCCGCGCTTTGGAACTTGCCGATGAGCGCGACGTTTTTGAATTTTCGTGACATAGCGGACGATTAAATGGCTGATGACTGTTCAGAAACTTGCCGTATCGGGGTGCGGGCCTACACGGTTTTCGGGGCTATCCATCGCGGCTAAACGCGAAAGGTCTTCCGCATCCAGCGTGAAATCGAAAACCGCAATGTTTTCTTTTATCCGTTCGGAGTGCGCCGACTTAGGGATAACCAACAATTTGTTATCAAGATGCCAGCGAATGACGACCTGCGCCGGGGTTTTGCCATGTTTTTCCGCAATTTGGCAGATGGCCTTGTTTTTGAGCAATGCCCCTTGCCCAAGCGGACTCCATGACTGTGTGCGGATGCCGTGGACTTCATGGAAAGTCTGCAACGCTTTTTGCTGGAAATCTGGGTGCAGTTCGATTTGGTTGACGGCGGGCATTACCCCCGTCTCGACGATGAGGCGTTCGAGGTGCGGAATCTGAAAGTTGGAGACGCCAATAGAACGGGCACGTTTTTCTTCTTTCAGCCGGATTAAGGCGCGCCAGCTTTCCACGTAACGGTTTTTGCGGGGGGCGGGCCAGTGAATGAGGTACAGGTCGACGTAATCCAGCTTGAGGCGTTTGAGGCTTTCATCAAAGGCACGGAGTGCTTCGTCGTAGCCTTGGTGGTCATTCCAGAGTTTGGTGGTAATAAAAACCTGTTCGCGGGGCAAGCCCGAAGCCCGCAACCCCGCGCCCACGCCGGCTTCGTTGCCGTAAATCGCGGCGGTGTCGATAAGGCGGTAGCCCGCTTCCAGCGCGGCGCTTACGCATGCCGCCGCATCCGCTTCCGGTGTTTGCCACGTGCCTAATCCAAATTGCGGGAGGGTTTTGCCGTCATTTAGGGATAACGCGGGACAAATCTGGCTCATTGAGGTGTCTCCTTTTGCAGCGTTTTGAAGCACGGAACAAGCGGGGATGATACATGATTGAACGCTAAACGCGCCGCCCGAAAACATCCGTGCGCGGCCTATCCGCCAAGCCTCCGCTGGATTTCTAGCACCAGCGCAGACTGGTTCATGCTATAGAAATGCAGCCCCGGCGCGCCGCCCTGAAGCAGCCGTTCGCAGAGCCGGGTAACGGCTTCCAGCCCGAAGGCGCGGATGGATTCAACATCATCGGCATAGCTCTCAAACTGCCTACGCATCCAGCGCGGGATGTCCGCGCCGCAAGCATCCGAAAAACGGGCGAGCTTGTAGAAACTCACAATGGGCATGATGCCGGGGATGATAGGAATCTCCACGCCTAGCTTTTGGGCTTTTTCAACAAAATAAAAATAGGCGTCGGCGTTATAGAAATATTGCGTAATGGCCGCGTTCGCCCCGGCGCTCGCCTTGCGGGCAAAATTCTGCAAATCGGTTTCCGGGTTTTTTGCTTGGGGATGCCATTCGGGATAGGCCGCGACAATGATTTGGAACGTATCGCCCGACTCGGCGCGGATAAATTCCACCAATTCATTGGCATGCCGCAACTCCCCGGTTTCAGCCATGCCAGAAGGCAAATCGCCGCGTAGCGCCACGATGCGCCGGATGCCCGCCGCCCGGAATTCCCCAAGCGCCTCCCGGATATTCGCCCGCGTGGAACCCACGCACGACAGATGCGGCACGGCGTCAAACCCTTCTGCCGCAATTTCTTTGACGATGGCAAATGTGCGCTCACGGGTGGAACCGCCCGCGCCATAAGTAACGGAAAAAAATGCAGGCCGCAATGCCGCGAGTTTGGCCCGTTCGGCTCTCAACTTAACAAGCCCTTCTGCGGTTTGAGGAGGAAAAAACTCAATGGAAAGTTCAGTGTTCATGGGTTGCCCACAAGAAGAATTCATGATTGCCATCGCCGCCCGTGACGGGACTCTCAAACCAGCGATGTACCTTTAATTTTGAGGCGCGGGCGCCTTCCCGCAATTTGCGTTCAACCTCGGCGTATATCGCGGGGTCACGCACAATGCCGCCCTTACCAATGTGACCCGCCCCGGCTTCAAACTGGGGTTTCACGAGTAACAGCATATCGCCATCCGCACGGAGTAGCGCGGGCAACTGGGGCAACACCAAAGTGAGCGAAATAAAACTAAGGTCCGCCACAATCAGCCCAAAACCGCCCTCCGGCATCGCCTCGCCAAAATCAGCCGCAGAAAGTGTCCGGGCGTTAATCCCTTCAAATGACGCCACCCGCGCATCCATTTTCAGCCGGGAATGCAGTTGCCCATGCCCCACATCCACCCCCGCCACCCGTGCCGCGCCCGCTTGCAACAGGCAATCGGTGAAACCTCCCGTGGATTGCCCCACATCCAGACAAACCCGCCCCGCCGCAGACAGCCCGCTTTCCCGCAGCGCACCGGCCAATTTGATGCCGCCACGGGAAACGTACTGATATTCGTCAGACCCGGCGAGGGTTAACAGGGAACCCTCCGGTAATTCGTATCCCGGCTTACTAATAGCCTGCCCATTAAAAGAAACCCGCCCCGCTTTAATGAAGTGTTGCGCCTCGGTACGGGAAACCGCCAGCCCCTGCCGGACAAGCAGCACATCCACCCGCGCCCTGCCCGGATTTCGGGCAGCGGCAACTGCGGCCCGTGCGGCGGGAGGCGGTTTAGTTTGGCGGGAATGAAAGGAATTCATCGACATGGGAGGGAAATATGCCATGACTGTGAGGGTTTGCGCTGCACGAGCCACAGTTTTTATTGAGGCGGCGTTTTAGGTG